>NZ_JBFATS010000012.1:0-117671 GCF_040678435.1 Streptomyces sp. NPDC052682
GCCCACAACCCCCAAACCCCCACAAGCAGCCGCCGGGGGGGGGGCCCCGCCGGCGGGCCCCCCCCGCTCCACGCGCGTGGTGCGACGGCTCAGTCGGCCGTCCCGCCCGCCTCGGGTGCGGGGCCGGAGAACGGCGCGGCAACGCGCACCGTCTGACCCCTCACCAGGCACACCCGTGGCACCGGGCCGCCCGACTGAGCCGACCGGATGACGGCCGAACGCCCCGTGGCCCGCCCGCGCTTGCCCGGCACCGGCCCCGCGCCCACATGTCCGGTCCCCGACGCCATACCGCCGCCGTAAACGGGCATTCAGGTAAGGACGCGTGTGTCACGCACGCCGGGAGGAGGTCAGCCCAGTGGATACGACCACCGCGGTGATCACCGTGGCCGTGGTCCTCGCGGCCGTCGTGCTCGCCCTCGCCGTCGGCGTCCTGGTGCGGCTGATACGGACCCGCCGGGACCTGCGGCGCGCGGGGCTGCCGACCGGGCCGCGCTGGGTGTTCTGGGGCGCGGTGCTGTATCTCGTGCTGCCCACCGACCTGCTGCCCGACCCGGTGTACCTGGACGACATCGGCGTCCTCCTCCTCGCGCTGCGCAGCGTCCGCGGCTCCCTCGGCGAGCGGGACTCGGCGGCGGAGCGGCGACAGGACGGCGCACCCGTGCGCTGACGCGGCACCACACAGCGCGACGACAGCGGAATCTCAGCCCCCGGAACGACTACGGACCGTAAGGAAACCAACCACCCGTTCGATTCGTATAAGTCTCTGGAAGCCGAAGCAGGCCGACGGACCGGGCGGCGACGCACGGGACCGTCACGCGATCGGCGCAGTACCGACGAGGGAGAGACGATGCAACCGTTCGCGCTCAACTACGCCCGCCCGGCAGCGCAGTTGGAGGCGGCCACTCCGTATGCGTACGACGCCGGGCTCCAGTTGAACGTGCTCAGGGACGGCCGGGTGGCCGCCTGCGACCACGCCCTGCTGAGGGAAGTGGGGACGACGACGTCCACCGCGGGGTCCAAGACGCACTTCGACGACTGACCGCGGGCCGTCGACGATGACCGTGCTGATCCTCACCTGTGAGGAGGACGTGACCGCGGACATGGTGGTCGTGCACCTGCACGCAACCGGCGTTCCGGTGGTCCGTCTCGATCCCGCCGACCTGACCGGCGGGGTGGCGCTGTCCGGCGAGTACGTCCACGGCCGTTTCCGCGGCCATCTGTCCGCGGGCGGCCGGCTGGTGAGCATCGGCGGGCTGCGGTCGGTCTGGGTGCGCCGCCCGGGCCCCCCGGCGGGGCGGGCGGCCCAGCCCTCGGCCTGGCTGACCGAGGAGGCCTCCCAGGCGCTCTACGGGATGCTGCGCGGCTCGGACGCGCGCTGGATGAACCACCCGGACGCGGCCCGCCGGGCCCGGCACAAGCCGTGGCAGCTGCACCTCGCCCAGCGGTGCGGTCTGCCGGTGCCCGCCACGCTGATCACCACGTTCCCGCGGGCGGCCCGGGAGTTCGCCGAGCGCTATCCGGACCTGGTGGTCAAGCCGGTCTCCGGTGCGCATCCGCAGGACCCGCCGCGGGCGGTGCCGACCAGCCGGGTGGCGCCGGACGCGGACTTCTCGGCGGTCGCGTTCGGGCCGACGCTGCTGCAACGGCGGATCGCCAAGCGGGCCGACATCCGGCTCACCGCGGTGGGCGACCGGCTTTTGGCCGCGCGCAAGACGACCGCGCCGGACGCCGACCCGGACGAGGTCGACGTACGGTTCGCCGCCCCCGGTGCGCCGTGGCAGCCCGTCGAGGTCCCGCCCCGTACGGCGGAGGCGGTGCGCGCTTACCTGCGGGAGGCCCAACTGGCGTACGGCGCTTTCGACTTCGTCGAGGACGCCGACGGCACCTGGTGGTTCCTGGAGTGCAACCAGTCGGGGCAGTTCGGGTTCGTGGAGGTGGAGTCGGGCCAGCCCATCGCCCGCACCATCGCCGAGTGGCTGGCGCACCCGGCAGGGCCCGAGACGACCGCGCCGCTCAACGGGAAGAACACGGCGGTGTCGTGACACCGGGCGGCCCTGCCCGCGGTGCTCAGTGCGGCCGCTGTCCCGGCAGCAGGGCGGAGCGTTGCCAGCCCGTGCCCGGATGCTGCGGCCGGTCGAGGCCCGGGGCCAGGCCGGGGGTGAGGCCCGGGGACTGCAGAGGCCGCATGACCAGCTCCAGTTCCCTGCTCACGCGTTCGGCCTCCCGGCGTACCTGTGCGGGCACGTCGCCGCACTCCGCGATGAGTCGGTCGTAGATGGGGGAATCCTGGAACACCCGTCAACGTGCCTTTCTGCTCGTAGGCCTCCGTACGGAGACACGAGTGCGAGTGTAGGCGCCCAGGCGCTCAGAGGTGCGAGTTCCCCCGTCCCCCTTGACGGCAGGCAGGTGCGCGAGGCAGAAACCGGGCGACGGGTGTGGTCACCTCGCCTGCACCGCGTTCCGCGAAAGAACGGCCGCCTGGGCGGCCCCCCGTGCGGGGGGCCGCCCAGGCGGCGTCCGATCCGCGTCCAGGCGGACGCGATGTCACACGGCCAGCGACAGGCCGTTCTCCCCGTCCGGGTCCGCGGCCTCGGACCGCCCCTTGGTGAGCAACAGCTCGTCCGCCTTGGCGATGGCGTCGTGTATGCGGGAGGTCCCCATCATCACGCACAGCGTGTAGCTGACGTCCTCCAGCTCGCGTGCGGCGGCCGGCGTGTGCCGCTCCGCCTGAGCGATCCGCAGCGACGCGTATCGCGTCAGCAACTCCCTGACGACCTTCGGGTCCGGTACGAGCACGTAGCGCCCCTCTCTCGATTTTCGCTGCGTATGCCCGAACCAGACGGAAACATTCACACCTTTCTCTCAGCCGGCCGGATTCGACGAGTTTTTGTTGTCCGCTGATCACCCGTCAGACATGGCTGCCCTCCGGCACCGCTCCAGGCGCGGGTCGGACAGGCTCAGGCGGCGTCGAGCTGTGCGAGTTCCCCGGCGGTCAGGGCCAGGTCGGTGGCGGCGGCGGAGTCCCGGATGGTCTCCGGACGGCTGGCGCCCGGGATCGGGATGACGACGGGCGACTTGGCGAGCATCCAGGCCAGGCACACCCGTTGCGGGCTCACTCCCCGGTCCTCGGCGACGCGGGCGAACGGGGCGTGAGCGGAGCCCAGTTCGCCGGCCCGGGAGATACCGCCCAGGGGGCTCCAGGGCAGGAAGGCGATGCCGAGTTCGTCGCACAGGCGCAGCTCGGGCTCGCTGGAGCGGAAGGCCGGGGAGAACTGGTTCTGCACGGAGACCAGCCGGCCGCCGAGGATGCCGGCGGCCTGCCTGATCTGCTCGGGGTTCGCGTTGGAGATCCCGGCCATGCGGATCTTCCCCTCGTCCAGCAGGTCACGGATCGCGCCGACGGACTCCTCGTACGGCACCCGGGGGTCGGGGCGGTGGAACTGGTACAGGCCGATGGCCTCCGCCCCGAGCCGGCGCAGGGACGCCTCACAGGCCTCCTTCAGATGCCGGGGGCTGCCGTCCAGCGTCCAGCTGCCGTCGCCCGGGCGCAGATGACCGCCCTTGGTGGCGACCAGGACGTCGGCGCCCCGGGGGTGGGAGGCCAGGGCCTTGGCGACCAGGGTCTCGTTGTGGCCGACCTCGTCGGCGTCGCGGTGGTAGGCGTCCGCGGTGTCGATCAGGGTCACGCCGGCGTCCAGCGCGGCGTGGACGGTGGCGAGGGAGCGCTCCTCGTCCGGTCGTCCCTCGATGGACATGGGCATCGCGCCCAGACCGATCGCGCTGACCTCGACGTCACCGATGCGGCGGGTGTGCATGTGCGCGTGACCTCTTCCGGCTGTGGGGGCGGCTGGCGCACTCCAGCGTGACCGCCGGGTGGGCCGGGGTCCAATAGAAGAAGGAGAACGCATTCAGCACTCGGCCGGCTGAATCGGGGCCGGGCACACCGCGCGCGGCCGCTGACCGGCTGGTTTCGGCGGCTCGCTAGGGTGTCATCAACGTTGTGCCGGAAAGACACCCGACGGGACAGGGGGACAGCAGTGGGCGCCGCACGCATGCGCAGTACGCCGTTGCCCGGCATCGGGGTCCGTTACGACCTGGCCACGCGGGAGCAGCGCCGGCTGTCGGTGGTGGCTCACCGGGACGGGTCGCGGACGCTGAACGCCTACCAGGAGGACGACCCGGACGCCTGCGCGCTGTCCGTACGGCTGACCGAGGGGGAGGCGTCGGCCCTCATCGACGCGCTGATGCCGGCCCACCACAGCCCGAGCCTGCTGTCGACGACCGCGCTCGGGCTGGTGGCCGAGCGGATCGAACTGTCGTCGACCTCGCACTGGAACGGGCGGCACCTGGGCGAGACGCGGATGCGTACGGAGACCGGGGTGTCGATCGTGGCGGTGCTGCGCCGCGCCGAGGCGATTCCCTCGCCCGGACCGGAGTTCCGGTTGGCGGGCGGGGACGTCCTGATCGTGATCGGCACCCGGGAGGGCGTGGACGCGGCCGCGTCGATCCTCGGGCGGGAGTGAGGACCTGCCCCGGGCGGGCCCCATGCGCTCACCCGCCATCGCCATGGGCATTCAGCCGCCCACCTGCAAGGCCTGCGCCGAGCAGACCTCCACGGAGGATCAGCCGTTCGCGTGTACCGCCTCGACCGCCTCCGCCGTCGAGGCCTTCGACGCCGTCTCGAGCGGACGCTTCGCGCGGCGGCGCGGCAGGCGGCGGGCGACGGGTTCGGTCCAGCGGGCCGCCAGCGGGCCGACGATGACCAGGATCAGGACGTACGCGGTGGCCAGCGGGCCGATGCGCGGTTCGACACCGACCGCGAGCCCGGCGATGACGATGGAGAACTCGCCGCGGGCGACCAGGGTGCCGCCGGCCCGCCAGCGGCCCTTGGCCGAGATGCCGGCGCGCCGCGCGGCCCAGTAGCCGGTGGCGATCTTGGTCAGGGTGGTGACGGCGGCCAGGGCGAGGGCCGGCAGGAGTACCGGCGGGATGTCCGCGGGGTTGGTGGTGAGGCCGAAGAAGACGAAGAAGACCGCCGCGAACAGGTCCCGCAGCGGGGTCAGCAGGTTGCTGGCCCCCTCGGCGACCTCGCCGGACAGCGCGATGCCCACCAGGAACGCGCCGACCGCGGCGGAGACCTGAAGCTGCTGGGCGATGCCGGCGACGAGCAGGGTGACGCCGAGCACGACCAGCAGCAGCATCTCGGCGTTGTCGGAGGAGACCGCGCGGCTGACCAGCCGGCCGTGCCGCAGCGCCACGTACAGGACCGCGCCGACGGTGCCGAGGGAGATCAGCAGGGTGACGGCGCCGCCCGCCAGGCTGACGCCGGCCAGCAGGGCGGTGAGGATCGGCAGGTACACGGCCATGGCCAGGTCCTCCAGGACCAGGACGCCGAGGACGACGGGGGTCTCGCGGTTGCCGAGCCGGCGCAGGTCGCCGAGGACCTTGGCGATCACCCCCGAGGAGGAGATCCAGGTGACGCCGGCCATGGCGACGGCCGCCACCGGTCCCCAGCCCAGCAGCAGCGCCAGGGCGGCGCCGGGTGCGGCGTTGAGGACGAAGTCGACCGCGCCGGAGGGGTACTGGGTCCTGAGGGTGGTGACGAGTTCGGACGCGCTGTACTCCAGTCCGAGCAGGAGCAGCAGAAGCACCACGCCGATCTCCGCCCCGGTGGCGATGAACTCCTCGCTGGCCTGCAACGGCAGGATGCCGCCATGGCCGAAGGCGAGTCCGGCCAGGAGGTACAGGGGTATGGGGGAAAAGCCCACCCGGGCGGCGAGCCGTCCCAGCAGCCCCAGGCCGAGGATGATCGCCCCGAGTTCGATGAGCATGGCGGTGGTGTCGTGCACGGGCGTCTGACCTCCGTGGATCGGTGCGGTGGCGGCGTCTGTGCCTCTGCGGGTGCCCGTGACCGGCCCGGCTACGGGCTGTTCGTGGGGGTCACCACAGGTGCGGGTGTCCCGTCGGGACCGGTCGGGAGCGGGCCGAGCCGGGTGTCACGACTCGACGGGACCGGGGTGGTGAGGTGGGGCGCGGCCGGGCGGGGGCGGCGTACCGCTCCGCTGCCGTGGGCCGCTCGGATCGCGGGTGCGGGCGCGCCTCGGCGCGCGGGCGGCTCAGGCCGCCGTGCCGGTATCGGGGACTCCGTCGCGGGCGGGGTTGTCGACGCGCACGTGGACGACTCCACTCATGTCACGCCCCCATCACGTCGGCCCGGTGTGTCTCACGACCAGCATTTGAACGGATGAGCGAAAAAACGCTCAGTGGAGCGTATGCGCTCGATAAAGAATTCTAGCGCAGCACACATGTCGATCACCGCGGAACGGACTTAGCGTGCCCTCATTCGGGGGTGTGGCCGTCCCGCGCGTGCCGGCGCAGCGGCCTGGGCCGCCGCCCCGGACGAACCCGGTGGGGGTCGAACAACTCCACCGAGATGCCGGTGAGGACCAGTCCGGTGGCGATGAGCAGCCCGTCGGCCACGGCGATTCCCGTGCCCAGTACGGCCAGCGCGGCCCCCAGCGCCCACCAGGCGCGGGTGTGCCGGTACTCGCGGGGCCGGGCCGGGCGCCCGGCCCGCAGGGCGCGGGCGAACCGGGGATCGTCCCGCTCCAGTCGCGCCTCCAGGGCGACCAGACGGTCGTCGTCGGACTGGGGCATGCTCCTCCTTCCCGGCCGGGCCGGTGATCCGTGTGCGGGGCAGCGGCCGGGTACGGTCCCAACCCATCGGTCACGGGGGCAGTTGCGGCTGTGGCGGAGCTGACGGGCCGGAGCGATCAGCCCGGCCCGGATCGCGGCGGCCTGCGGAGAGAGACCCGGGCGTACACCATCCCACCGCGCCCTCGTACGCGGCCCCCGGCCTCCGGCGGCTCCCGTCTGCGAGCCCCTTTCCATTGTTCCTGGCCCCGGGAATCCACAAACGCCGCCGCCACGGCCTCGTACGCGGCGGCGACCGGGTCCGGCTGGCCTGTGCTGGACGCTCCCGCGTGCTCGACTGCCCGGCCGAGAACGGCTTCGGACCGGCTCGTAACCGCCTACGCTCGGCCCGTGAAACCGATCACCGCACCGCTCCGGGCGGCCGCCACGCCGTCGGCTCCCGCTCTCGCCCTGCGTCCTTGGAGCCCCGGCGACGCGGCGCCACTGGTCGAGATCCACCGGGACGCGGCCCTGCGCCGCTGGACGAGTACGGCCCTGGACGACGAGGCGAGCGCGGCGCGGTGGATCCGGGACCAGCAGTCCGGGTGGCGCGAGGGGCGCCGCTACGGGTTCGCCGTCGTGGAGCCCCGGGAGGGCGGCGCGGGTGAGCGGCTGGTGGGGAACGTCGTCCTCAAGGGCGTCTCCCCCGGCGCCCCCTCCGCCGAGGTCGGCTACTGGACCGCCTCCGCCGCCCGCGGCCGGGGCGTGGCTCCGCGGGCGCTGCGGGCGCTGACGGCCTGGGCGTTCGCCACGTTCGCCGCCGAGGGGCTGACGCGCCTGGAGCTTGTGCACCAGGTGGACAACACGGCGTCGTGCCGCGTCGCGGAGAAGAGCGCCTACGGGCTGGCCGCGGTGCTCCCGGCGTCACCGCCCGCGTTCCCGCTCGAGGGGCATGTCCACGTGTGCGTACGCGAGTGAGCCGGCGAACGGGCGAAAGCCCCGGGCCAGGGCACAACACGCCCTGGCCCGGGGCTGACCGGCCGTCTGCTCGTGGAACGGCGTACCGTCAGCGCGCCATCAGCGCGAAGACGCCCCAGCCGAGGTACTCCCGCTCGTAGCGCGCGTAACGGACGGGATCGGTGGTGAGTTCCGCCCGCACGTCCGCGGCCAGTTCGTCGTCCTGGTTCCGGTCGAGCCAGCGCCGCAGGTTCGACCATTGCGCGGCCCGGTACCGGTCCCAGCTGTCCTGGTCGGCCAGGACCATCTCCACGACGTCGTACCCGAGCGTGCCGAACTGGGCGAGGAGCTCGGGCAGCGGCAGGAAGTCGGCCCTGTCCCGGGCGTGGCACGCCTCGACGGTTTCCTGGTCCGGCGGTTCCCGGCGCCAGTAGGGCTCGCCGATCAGCATCAGGCCGCCGGTACACAGGCTGCGGCCGAGCAGCTCGACCGTGCCGGGCACCCCGTCGCCGATCCAGGTGGCGCCGACGCAGGCGGCGACGTCGACCGGCTCGCGCGAGACGTGGCCGCGGGCGTCGCCGTGCACGAAGGCGACCTGTCCGGCGACGCCGAGTTCGGCGGCGCGCGCCCGGGCCCGGTCGAGGAAGACCGTGCTGATGTCCACCCCGGTTCCGCTGATGCGGTGCTCGCGTGCCCAGGTGCACAGCATCTCGCCGGATCCGCATGCGAGATCGAGCACGCGGGTGCCGGGCGTCAGGTGCAGGGCCCGGCCCAAAGCGGCGAGTTTCTCAGGGGTGAACGGGTTGTGGATACGGTGGCTGCTTTCGCGCAGCGTGATGATGCGTGGCAGATCCACGGGAAAGATCCTTCGGGTCCGTCGGGGTCGTCGAGTGCATCGGATCCCTTGCGTTCCTTGGCCGCCGGCCGCGGCCGGCCGCCGTCGCTCCCACCATCATCGAACGCACCTCACTCGGGCCCGGGGATCTGCACGGAGGGGCCTGGTGGCCCCGGCAGAAGCTAACGCGGCGCACACCGCGCGTCCACGGGTTTTCGGCCGACGGCGCCCACTTCGCAGGGGAACTGCCCGGACGGTTCGTCTGGCAGGAGCCCGAGGTCGCCGCCTTCCTCACCATCGCCCCGCTGACGCCCGGTCACACACTGGTGGTGCCACGGCAGGAGCTGGACCAGTGGACCGACGCGGACGGCGCGTTGCCGGCCCGCTGCATGACCGTGGCGCAGGCGATCGGCCGCGGGGTGAAGCACGCCTGGGACGCGCCCCGGGCCGGGCTGCTCATCGCGGGCTTCGAGGTGCCGCATCTGCACATCCACGTCGCGCCCGCCTGGGGCATGGGCGACCTGGACTTCTCCAAGGCCGGCGCGGAGCGGGACGAGGCCTCCCTCGACGAGGCGGCGGTCCGGCTGCGCGGCGCGCTGCGCGAGCTCGGCTTCGGCGCGCACGTCCCCGGCGAGGGCTGAGCGGCGTACGCACCACGGGGGTTGCTCTGCGGCCGGCCGGGTGTGACACGCTCGGCGGTGCGGGAGACCGGCAGCGGCCGGTCTCGGGTTCCGGATGGACGGAAGGCGGCGGTATGCGCACAGGACTGCTCGGCACCGGCCCCTGGGCGCGGGCGGCGCACGCGCCGGCCCTGAGCCTGCACGAGGGGCTGGAGTTCGCCGGTGTGTGGGGCCGCCGCCCGGACGCCGCCAAGGAGCTGGCCGCCCGGTACGGCGTACGTGCCTACGACGATGTCGAGGCGCTGCTGCGCGAGGTCGACGCCGTGGCGGTGGCGCTGCCCCCGGGCGTTCAGGCCGACCTGGCCGTGCGGGCGGCGCGCGCGGGCTGTCATCTGCTGCTCGACAAGCCGCTGGCCCTGACGGTGGCGCAGGGGCGGGCGGTGGTGGAGGCCGTACGGGAGTCCCAGGTGGCCTCCGTGGTGTTCTTCACGGCCCGTTTCCAGCCGGAGCCGCAGGCGTGGATCGCCGAACAGGCGTCGGCGGGCGGCTGGTTCACCGCCCGGGCGCAGTGGCTCGGTGCGGTGTTCACCTCCGACAGCCCGTTCGCGGCCTCGCCGTGGCGGCGGGAGAAGGGCGCCCTGTGGGATGTCGGTCCCCATGCCCTGTCCGTGCTGTTGCCGGTGCTCGGCGACGTGCGGCGGGTGACGGCGGCGGCACCGGGTCCCGGCGACACCGTCCATCTCGTCCTCGACCACACCGGCGGCGCCTCCAGCACCCTCACCCTGAGCCTGACGGCCCCGCCCGCGGCGGCGGGTGCCGTCGTGGAGCTCCGGGGCGAGGCCGGGGTCACGCTTCTTCCGGACAGTTCCGAGGGAGCGGTTCCCGCGTTCGTGCGGGCGGCGGACGCCCTGCTCACCGCTGTGCGCACGGGCCGTGCGCACCCGTGCGACGCCGCCTTCGCCCTGCGGGTGACGGAGATCCTCGCGACGGCGCAGGAGCAGCTCGACGGCCGCTCCGCCTAGCCACGCGGCATGGGAGTCCATCGCGGGCGCCGGAAAGCGCTCCCGGGCGGCGGTGTGGCTCAAGGGAACCTTAAGCCGGCGTCAAGCGAGCCTGATGGACGGCCGGTCCGGTCAAGTACGCCCCTTTTCAGGCCTGTTGGGGAGCGGCGGTTCGGTTGGCAGCAGCAGGACCCGTGCATAGCATCAGGGCCCCGCGGCGGCGTAGGCGAACGGCCTGAGAGCGCTCTCACACCCCCCAGTGCGGTCTCCGGGCTTCCCCCCGCGCGTTCGCCGCCGCGCCCCACCCGCACGAGCACCACAGGAGACCCCCCACACATGACTCCCCGTCACTCTCGCCGTCCGGCCCGCCGTACGTTCCTCGCCGCCCTCGGCGGAGCCGCCGTCGCGGCACCCGCCGTCGCCGCCCTGGCTCCCCACGCCCTGGCGGACGCGACCGGGAAGAGCGGCACGGCGGCGGCCGGCTCCCTGCCGCTGACGATCGTCAACGGCAGCGGTTCCTTCACCGACGCCGACGTCCACGTCTACATCGTGGGCAACCAGGACGGCCGGCAGGTGCGGCTCACGCCCGACGGCACCCTGGCCCCGGTCGCCCTGTCGGACAACGGCCCCGACGGTTTCGCCGACTACGCGATCGGCCTGGCCGGCAGCGGCGGGACCCGGCTGTCCCTGCCCTACATGTCCGGCCGGATCTACGTCTCGCTCGGCGCGAAGCTGAAGTTCAAGGTGGTGACCGACGGCAACGGCGCCCCGGCCCTGCAGTACCCGGCCGGCTGGGTGGCCTCCGACCCCAGCTACGGGGTGCTGCACGACTGCGCCGAGTTCACGTACAACGCCTCCGGCATGTTCTGCAACACCACCATGGTCGACATGTTCAGCGTGCCGCTGAGCATCCGGCTGACCGGCGCCAAGGACCAGACCACGGGCACCCTGCGCAAGGGCGGCCGGGCGGCCGCGTTCGCCGCCGTCCGGGAGGTCGAGGAGTTCGCGCGGCTGGTGGTGGACGACACCCGGATCATCGCGCCCGGCCACGGCCTGGACGCCGGGCTGTTCCCGAAGGACTACCTCGCCCCGTACATCGACGAGGTGTGGAGCACGTACACCGGCCGGGACCTCACCGTCACCACCAACGCCGGCACGTTCACCGGCCGGGTGCGCGGGGACCGGTTCACCTTCGACGGGCCCGCGCAGGTCTCCTTCGGCAGGCCGTCCACGCGGGACGTGCTCTTCTGCGACGGCGCGCTCGCCGCCCCGAACGACGGCACGACCGGTCCGGTCGCCGCCGTACTGGGCGCCGGCTTCAACCGTTCGACGCTGCTGAGCCACCCCGCCCAGCCGGTCACCGACCCCTCGGCGTTCTACCGCACCGCCCTGACCAACCACTACGCCAAGGCGCTGCACGCGGCCACCGAGGACGGCAAGGCGTACGGTTTCGCCTTCGACGACGTGGCCGACTTCGCCTCGTACATCCAGGACACCGCCCCGACCGGGCTGCGGCTGACGCTGACGCCCTTCGTATAGCACCCGCCACGGTGTGAGGGGGGTGCTCGTGGGCGCACCCCCCTCATGGGATCAGGGCAGGATCTTGTCCAGTGCGGCGGGTCCCTCGGCGTCCAGCTTGCGCCGGGCCCATTCCAGGTTGCGCGGAGTGAGGTCCTTGCCTGAGGCGAGCACCAGGTCCTCCGGCGACACATCGGTGCCGGTGCGGGCGTGGAGCACGCTGTCCGGAGTGGTGCGTTCCCCGGGCGGCCGTGACGCGGACGCGTCGGGCTGTGACGTCGACATCTTCTCTGCTCCCTCGGATCCGGATCGCTGTCGCGGCCCCGGTGCTGTCATCGGGTCCGATATCACCCTTCACCGCCGGAGCGCGCCGTGCATCCGGAGGAGCGCGGGCACCACCCGAGGGGCCGCTTGCTTCGGCTGGAGCGGTACCTTCCCCGGGCCCGGCGGAAACCTGCGACCCGCCCGGCGGCGGCCGCGCGCCGGATCAGCGGCCCTGTCCGCTCTCCGGCAGGGCCTCGTCGTCCTCCACGACGTGCACGGCCGCCTCCTCCGCACCGGCCGCTCCCCCGTCGATGCCCACGTCGGCGGCGACGGACTCGCTGGTGGTGTCGGTGCGGACGCCCTCGTCCGGGGCGACCAGACGGCCCGCCCGGCCGGTGCCCGCCTCCGGGTCCACCGGCTCGCCCTCACCGTCGGGCGTGTCGCCGATGCCGTCGCCGAGCGGCTCGGACACGTCCGGGACCTCCTGGGCCAGCCGCTGGTCGAGGGTCTCGCCGTCGTGCTGCTCGGCGGCCGTGGTGCCGTGCTTGGTCACGCCGAGCGGCTTCTCCGGCGGGGAGTAGCCCTCGTCGAGGGTGTCGTCGTAGGTGCGTTCGTCGACGGCGTCCTGCAGGTCGAGGGGCGCGGCGTCCTCCTGTTCCTCGTTGGTTCCGGTGGGCTGGTACGCGTCGTCCGCCATCGCCTCGGGGCCCATCGGTTCCGTGCCCATGACTGCCTCCCTGTCGCGCTGCGTCGACTCGTCGGTCTGACGTCGTGCGTCGGTGTCACATCGGGTGTCTCACGTGTCCGATCCGCGTTTCCCGTTACGCGGCGTCTAACCTCGGTCGCCCGGGTGATCACCCGCACACCCCGGCTCCGCCGGCCGGAGGTCCGCCGTCCACCGCTGCTCGATCCGGCCGAGCCTCCACACCAGCAGCGCCACCGCCCAGGCGGCGAAGAACAGGGCGACGACGACGTAGCCGAGGGTGTTGAGGTCGATGCCGGAGACCCAGTCCCAGAACGCCCCGCGCAGGGCGAGCTTGTCCGCGAGCAGGCCGAGCAGTTCGACGGTGCCGATGAGCAGGGCGACGGCGACCGACAGACCCGTGACGGTGAGGTTGTAGTAGACCTTGCGGACCGGCTGGGAGAAGGCCCAGCCGTAGGCGAAGTTCATGAACGAGCCGTCCACGGTGTCCAGCAGGCACATCCCGGCGGCGAACAGGACGGGCAGGCACAGGATCGCGTACCAGGGCAGGCCCGAGGCGGCGCCCGAGCCGGCCAGGACGAGCAGGGCGATCTCGGTGGCGGTGTCGAAGCCGAGGCCGAACAGCAGCCCCAGCGGGTACATCTGCCACGGCCTGGACACCCACCGCATGACGCGGCCCAGGAGGCGGTTCAGCAGGCCGCGGTTGTTCAGCTGTTCCTCCAGGGCGGCCTCGTCGAAGGCGCCGGAGCGCATCCGGCGGAACACCTTCCAGATGCCGGCCAGGACGACCAGGTTGACGGCGGCGATGGCGTAGAGGAAGGTGCCGGAGACGGTCGTGCCGATCAGGCCGGTGATCTCGTGCAGCGAGGAGCCGTCGTCGCGGACCGGCCCGGCCAGGCCCTTCACGCCCAGCGAGAGCAGCAGCGCCAGCGCGAAGACGACGCTGGAGTGCCCGAGGGAGAACCAGAACCCGACCGACAGCGGCCGCTGCCCCTCCCCCATCAGCTTGCGGGTGGTGTTGTCGATCGCGGCGATGTGGTCGGCGTCGAAGGCGTGCCGCATGCCGAGCGTGTACGCGGTCATGCCGATGCCGATGCCGAACGACTCCGCGCCGATGCGGTGGTGCTCCGGGACGACGACGGCGACCAGCGTCACCCAGCCGATCAGGTGCAGGGCCACGATGAAGCCGGCCATCCCCCCTGCCCTGATCCACTCCTGCCGCGTCAGGGAGGTGCGGACGCGGACCCGGGCCGTGGGAGGGGCGGCGGCCCGGGCGGGGAGGGTCGGAGTGGAGTCAGGGGCGGCCGTCATCGGGGGAGGGACCTTCCGGCGGGACTTTCGGTGCGGACGGCTGCGGGCAACAGCCTCCTGTCATCCTCCAGTAGCTGCAACTTATGTGCAGTAAAGGCCGTGGCAGGTCTTCTCCATGGAAGGGGAAACTCCCCGCCGGTCCCTCACACGGCCGCGTGCGGCCCGTCCGGCCGGTTCCCGCGCTGCTCGACCGTCTCGCGGCTGAGCTGCTCCGTCTCGGCCTCGTCCAGCCGCTCGAAGCCGTCCTCGGTGATGACCGACACGACCGGGTAGATACGGCGGGTCAGGTCCGGGCCGCCGGTGGCGGAGTCGTCGTCGGCCGCGTCGTACAGCGCCTGGAGGGCGGCCAGGGCCGCTTCACGCCGGGACAGGTCCGGCCGGTACAGCTTCTTCAGCGCGCCGCGCGCGTACGGGGAGCCCGAGCCCTCGGCGTGGAAGCCGTACTTCTCGTAGGTCCCGCCGGCCACGTCGTAACCGAAGATGCGGCCCCGTGCGCCGTCCGGTGCCGTGAGGTCGTATCCGGCCAGGAGCGGGACGACGGCCAGGCCCTGCATGGCCTGGCCGAGGTTCTGGCGGATCATGCCGGCCAGCCGGTTCGCCTTCGCGGCGAGGCTCATCGGGGTGCCCTCGACCTTCTCGAAGTGCGTCAGCTCGACCTGGTACAGCTTCACCAGGTCCAGGGCGAGGCCGACGGAGCCCGCGAAGGCCACGGCGGTGTGGTCGTCGGCGGGGTGCACCTTCTCCAGGTCGCGCTGGGCGATCAGGTGGCCCATGGTGGCCCGGCGGTCTCCGGCGATCAGCACCCCCTCGCGGTAGGTCAGCGCGAGCACGGTCGTGCCGTGCGGAACGCCCTCGGCGCGCACGCCGTCCGGCAGCAGGCGGCGGGTGCCGAGCAGCTCGGGGCGGTGCGCCGCGAGGAACTCGGTGAAGGACGACGTCCCCGGAGTGAAGAACTCCTCCCCCAGCCGGCCGTCGTGCTCGTGCACCGTCATGACACTCCCCCTCGTCCGTCGCCCGACACCCCCACTCCTACCTGAACCGGCTGGAGCGGAAACACCCGTCCGGGCTCAGCCGCGGCCCTGCCGCAGTGACGCCGGGGCGATGCGGACCTCGAGGTCGCCGATCCGGTGCGCGGGCCAGGACCGGGCGTAGCGCGGCGGTGTGCCGCCTGCCTCGGCGATGTGGGCGACGGGGATCCGGCGTGCGGTGTCCCGGATCTCGGCGCTGGTGGTGTTCTCGTTGTGGCCGGTGGTCGCCCCGGAGGAACACCGCGCGTAGTAGCCGAGAGGGATGGCCTCGTAGCCGGTGACCAGGCAGGGTGGCCGTACGCCGAGGCGGTGCAGTTCGGTGGCGGTGCGGGCCCAGTCCCGGCGGCTGTCGGCGTTGCGGTCCACGACGCGGGTGAGGACGGCGAACTGCACCGCCAGGTGGCCGGCCAGCCCGAGCGCGACCAGCGTCGCCACGACCGGCCGCCACCGTCCGCCGGGTGCCTTGACCAGGTGCCACAGGGCGTCGGCGACGGGGATCACCGCCAGCGCGTAGGCGGGCAGCAGGAAGCGCGGGGCCGCGTAACCGATCATGAACAGGTACGGGAGCGCGGCCGTGGTGGCGCAGGCCAGCGGCAGCAGCGTGCGGGTCGTACGGCGGGCCCGGACCGCGACGGCCAGGCCGAGGGCGGCCAGCAGCGGCAGGGCGAACCACCACAGGACGAGCAGGGGGTGGGGCATCGCCCCGGTGCACGGTCGGCACAGGGCCCGGCCGCCGAGGCTGCGCAGCTGGTCCTCCACGGCGATCTGCCAGCCGAGGCCGCCCTGGATCGCGGAGGCGTCGTGCAGCCGCTGCGCGAGACCGCCGTAGCCGACGTACGCCTCGATCACCCACTCCACCGCGCCCGCCGCGAGTCCCACCAGGAGCGTGAGCAGCAGCCGCCAGTGGCGTCGCAGCAGGGCGACGGCCAGCAGCGGCACCGTCACCCACACGGCGTCGGTGGGCCGCATCCACGCCATGAGCATCGCTCCGGCGCCGACGCCCCACAGCGCCATCCGTGCGGTGGGGTCGGAGCGGTACCGCAGGAAGCAGCCGACGCTGATCAGGGCGCCGACCGCGACCCAGTAGTTGGGCATGGCCTGCGGACCGTAGAACAGGGTCACCCACAGGGAGGCGAACAGGGCGCCGCCGGCGGCGAGCACCCGGGTCGGGAACAGGCCCCGCCAGGCCCGCAGGGCCAGGTAGAGGCCGAGACCGGAGAGCAGGGCGAGGTAGACGCGCAGCAGCGGGGTCGAGGACGACCAGGACGCGATGGGCGCGACCAGCAGGGAGACGCCCCGGGCGCGCGGGGCGCTGAAGAAGGCCGCCGGCGCGTGGTCGGTGACCTGGCTGACGTACACGACCTCGTCCCAGCCCAGGCCCAGCACCGGGCGTACGAGGAGGAGCTGCGCCAGCGTGAACGCGCCGGCCACCGCCGCGAGCGGACCGCGTCCGCCGGCCCGGCGGGACGTGCCGGGCCCGGTCGTTCTCTCGCCCCGTCGCATACTTTCGAGGATGGCGCCGCCGCCGCTGGTCATCGTCCGCCTCTCCCTCACCCCCTACGTGCCGTAGGGCCGCCGAGCCCCTCGCAGCCTCGGATAGCGGAGGCTGACCCAGGGAAGATCACGCACAAAGTAACCCCGATGGAACGGATGTGCAGGCGGTATCGGCCAACTGCCTGACGGTTGGCGGGGAAACAGCCGGTCGGGCCGCTACGCGGGCGCTGGTGAGGCGGTCGCCAACGGCGCGCACCCCCGGCCGCCGTCCGGCGCGGGCGGCGGTGCCGGGCGGCCGGTCCGGCGAGGCGGCGGGCGAGCACCGCCGACCGGCCCGGCGGCCGGGCGCACGGCACGCCGGGCGGTGGGGCCGACGCGGGCGCCGGTCAGGCGGTCGAACGGCGCGCATGCCCGGGGCGGCCGGGCGACCGAGCTCGTGCGTGTTCAGCGGGGGTTAGGTTTGCGGTGCGGGGGCTGTTCGGGGGTCGGGCGGGGCTTGGCCGGGGGTACGGGGCGGGTGACCGGGGCGTCCTCGCGTACGGTCAGTTCGTCGCCGTGGTGCGCGAGTGTCAGGGGCGGGCCGGAGCGCAGGGTGTACGTGGCCTGGTCCGGGGTGATCTCCACGCGCAGGCACCGGCCGAGGAACTGCACCGTGAAGGCGAGCCGGCTGAACGCCTGGGGCAGGCGCGGGGCGAAGCGCAGGTTGCCGTCCTCGCAGCGCATCCCGCCGAACCCGGCGACCAGGGCCAGCCACGTGCCGGCCAGGGACGCGATGTGCAGCCCGTCGCGGGTGTTGTGCTGGAGGTTGTGCAGGTCCATCAGCGCGGCCTCGCCCGTGTAGGCGTACGCCAGGTCCAGGTGGCCCGTCCGGGCGGCCATCACGGCCTGCACGCACGCCGACAGCGAGGAGTCCCGCACGGTCAGCGGCTCGTAGTAGGCGAAGTTGCGGGCGATCTGCTCCTCGTCGTGGAACTGCTGGAAGTAGCTGCCGCAGGTGTACATCGCCAGCACCAGGTCCGCCTGCTTGACGACCTGCTTGCGGTACAGGTCGAAGTAGGGGAAGTGCAGCATCAGCGGGTACTGGTCCGGGCCGGTGCCGGCGAAGTCCCAGCGCTGGTAGCGGGTGAAGCCGGAGTGCTGTTCGTGCACGCCGAGGTCGTCGTTGTAGGGGACGTTCATCGCCTCGGCGGCGGCCCGCCAGGAGGCGCTCTCCTCGTCGTCGACACCGAGCCGTTCGGCCTGGTCGGGGTGGCGTTTGCAGGCGTCGGCGGCGGCCAGCAGGTTCGCCCGGGCCATGAGGTTGGTGTACGTGTTGTCGTCGGCGATGGCGGTGTACTCGTCGGGCCCGGTGACGCCGTCGATGTGGAAGACGCCCCGGTCGTCATGGTGCCCGAGGGAGCGCCACAGGCGGGCGGTCTCCACCAGCAGCTCGACGCCCACCTCCCGCTCGAAGTGCTCGTCGCCGGTGGCCGCCACGTACCGCACGACGGCGTCGGCGATGTCGGCGTTGACGTGGAAGGCGGCCGTGCCGGCCGGCCAGTACGCGGAGCCCTCGGAGCCCTCGATGGTGCGCCAGGGGAACGCGGCGCCCCGCAGGCCGAGCTGGGCGGCGCGTTCCCGGGCGGCGTCCAGGGTGTTGCGGCGCCAGCGCAGCGCCTCGGCGGCGGCCTTCGGTTCGGTGTAGGTCAGCAGGGGCAGCACGAACGCCTCGGTGTCCCAGAAGGCGTGCCCGTCGTAGCCCGATCCGGTCAGGCCCTTGGCGGGGATGGCGCGCTGTTCGGCGCGGGCGCCGGCCTGCAGGACGTGGAAGAGGGCGAAGCGGACGGCCTGCTGGATCTCCTCGTCGCCGTCGACCTCGACGTCGGCGCGCGCCCAGAAGTCCTCCAGGTAGGCCTGCTGCTCCCTCAGCAGGCCCTGCCAGCCGCTGTGTGCGGCCGCCGCCAGGGCCGCCTCGACCTGGTCGCTCATCGCGGGACGGGAACGGGCGCCGGACCAGCCGTGCGCCACGAGTTTCTCCACGCGCAGGGTCTGCCCCGGCTCCAGCACGGACGTGACGGTCAGCCGGGCCACGTCCACGTTGCTCTCGCTGGCGGTGGTGGTGCGCTCGGGCCCGGTGACGACGTGGTCGGCGGCGACGGCGACGCGCAGGCCGCTGCGGCGGGTGCGGTGCACCAGGCGCAGCCGGTTCCCGGCGGCCAGGTCCTCCTCGGGCTCCAGGGGCGACTTCAGTGCCTTGGCCGCACGGGGGTCGCCGTCCGGCTGGGGCAGGCTCTCATTGGCGACTAGTTCCGACTGCACGACCACGCGGGTGCGGCCGTCGACGGGCTCCACCTCGTACGCCACGGCGGCGATCGCGCGCTGGGTGAGGGAGACCAGCCGGGTGGAGCGCACCCGTACGGTGGACCCGGCGGGTGAGGTCCACTCGCAGGTCCGCTCCAGCACGCCCCGGCGCAGGTCGAGGGTCCGCTCGTGCCGTACGAGGCGCCCGTAACGCAGGTCGAAGGGCTCGTCGTCGACCAGCAGCCGCAGCACCTTGCCGTTGGTGACGTTGATGGCGGTCTGGCCGGACTCGGGGTAGCCGTAGCCCGCCTCCGCGTACGGCAGCGGGTGCAGTTCGTAGACGCCGTTGAGGTAGGAGCCGGGCAGGCCGTGCGGCTCCCCCTCGTCGAGGTTGCCGCGCCAGCCGACGTGCCCGTTGGACAGCGCGAACACGGACTCGCTCTGGGCCAGGACGTCGAGGTTGAGTTCCGTCTCCCGTACGGTCCACGGCTCGACGGCGTACGCGCGCTGTGCGATCACTCCTTGCCTCCCAGCTCGGCGAGGTCCTTCACCACGACGTCGGCGCCGTGGGCGTACAGCGCGTCGGTCTGCCCGACGCGGTCGACGCCGACGACGTACCCGAAGCCGCCCGCGCGGCCCGCGTCCATGCCGGCCAGGGCGTCCTCGAAGACGGCGGCTTGGGACGGCTCGACGCCGAGGTCGTGGGCGGCGGCCAGGAAGGTGTCCGGGTGCGGTTTGCCGGGCAGCTGCCGCTCGGCGGCGACCACGCCGTCGATGCGTACGTCGAAGAAGTGCTCGGCGCCGATCGAGCGCAGCACGTCCCGGCAGTTGGCGCTGGAGGAGACGATCGCGGTCCGCAGCCCCTGGGCGCGGACCGCCTCCAGATAGCGCAGGGTGCCCTCGTACGCCTCGACGCCGTCGGTGCGGATCTTCTCCAGGAGCAGCTCGTTCTTGCGGTTGCCCAGGCCGTGCACGGTCTGCGCGTCGGGTGGATCGTCGGGGGTGCCTTCGGGCAGGTGGATGCCGCGCGAGTCGAGGAAGGTGCGCACCCCGTCGGCGCGCGGGCGGCCGTCGACGTACTGGTCGTAGTCGTCGCTGCCGAACGGCCGGACGTCGTCCCCCTCGCGTGCGCGCAGGAAGGCGTCGAACATCTCCTTCCAGGCGGCCGCGTGCACCACAGCCGTCTTGGTGACGACCCCGTCGAGGTCGAAGAGGCAGGCCTGGATGTCGTCGGGAAGACCGAGCTGCGTCATACAGGACCGGTTCCCCGCGACGGCACCGTCCACTTTGTGGCGCACGCCACACTGGGGCGGGAGGGGGGTGTTCGGACACACTCTGCTGTGTGGCGCTGACCTTCGACGATCTCCTCGACCGTGCCCGGGCCCTCCCCCGCGGGGGGCGGCGGGCGATCCTCGGCATCGCCGGCGGCCCCGGTGCGGGCAAGACGACGCTCGCCGAGTGCCTGGTGCGGGAACTGAACGGATCCGGACAGCCGTGGGTCGCCCACGTGCCCATGGACGGCTTCCACCTCGCCGACGCCGAACTGGACCGGCTGGGCCTGCGGGACCGCAAGGGCGCGCCGGACACCTTCGACGCGGCCGGGTACGCGGCGCTGCTGCGGCGCCTGCGGGAGGAGGCGTACGGCGACGTGGTGTACGCGCCCGGCTTCGAGCGGGTGCTGGAGCAGCCGCTCGCGGGGGCGATCCCGGTACCGCCGACGGCCCGGCTGGTGGTGACGGAGGGCAACTACCTGCTGCTGGACACCGGTGCCTGGGCGCGGGTGCGGCCCCAGCTGGACGAGGTGTGGTTCTGCGAGCTGGAGGAGGCGGAACGGATCCGGCGGCTGGTCGCCCGGCACGAGGAGTTCGGCAAGGGGCACCAGGAGGCGGTGGCGTGGGTGCTGGGTACGGACCAGCGCAACGCAGAACTGGTCGCCGCGACCCGGGACCGGGCCGACCTCGTCGTACGGGGGCCGGTGCTGCCGCCGGGTGAGGCCCGCGTGCGGTGAGCCTCCACCCCGCACACTGGTCGTCGGCGGCTTCCGAAAGGTCAGCCGGCGTGTCCGGGCCGGCCGGCGCGCAGGGCGAGGGTCATGGTGTGCGGGCCGTAGCCGCCGACGTAGACCCGTTCGCCGGTCGTCGCGTCGGTTCCGCCCAGGAAGGTGTAGTCCTGCCCCGGGTCGTACCGCAGGACCTCGTTCCGGTCCGGCCCGGCGAGCGGCTCCCCGGCCTGGACGTCGACCGCGACGCGGATCTCGTCGTCGCCTGCCCGGTAGGTCATCGGCCCGGTCGTCAGACACCAGCGTCCCTCGCCGAGCGGTGCGGCGCCGTGCAGGACGCCGCCCGGCCGGAAGGTCAGTTCGAGGGCCCACGGCACTCGTGGTCCGCTGATGTCGATCCGCAGGTCGGCACCGTCGTCCCGCAGGTCCACGTCGATGCCGGTCGTCTGCGTGACCTCCTCCCGCAGCCGGTTCGGGAAGGCCATCGCGGCGGAGAAACGGCCCTCGTCCGCCATCTGGTAGGCGCCGTCGGACCGCCGCTTGTCGGGCGGGAGCGGCTGGTAGTAGGCGGCCGACAGCGTCTCGGTGAGCCGGTAGCGGCCCTCGGCGAGCGGCCGCATGTCCGTGGCACGGAACGGGCCCATGTCGAAGAACCCCCGGGAGAGCCGGACCGCGTCGAGGACGGCGTCGCCCGCGTACATCCGCAGGAAGGTCGGATTGTTGGCGAGGCCCGAGCGGATGCGCCGGCACTCGGGCACGTCGGAGCCGCCGTAGACCACGGTGTGCGCGGCGGCGGAGGCGTGGGAGGCCAGGCGCGCCGTGGAGAGGTACCGGTCGCGGGGAAGCGTGTCCGGAGCCGGTGCCGGCAGCGCGCGGCACAGGTCCGGGGTGAGCAGGGTCCCGGCGAGCAGGCCGGGATCGTCGGTGCCGCCGCAGGCCGCGGCCAGCCGGGCGGCCCGGCTGAAGTCGCCCCGGCCGGTGCGGATCGCCATCAGCCGGTACAGCGGCAGGTAGGGCGCCAGCGAGAACCGGTGGTTCTGGTCCTGTCGCCGCGAGTGGACGGTCTCCACGGTGCCGTCCGGCAGGACGAGGTCCAGGGTCGTGCTGAGGTTGCGTTCGACGGCGTCCAGCAGGTCGGTGCGCCCGAGGACGTCGGCCAGCAGCACCAGCGACGGGTTGGACACGTGGGCCGCGTAGTTGGCGCTGCGCTCCGAGTACAGGCCCTCCGCGTCGATGTCGACGCCCTCGGCGAGCCATGCCTCGATGCGGTCGAGCAGCCGGCCGTCCGGGAACGACCGGTGCAGCCGGGCGAGCGCCGCGCACAGTTCCCATCGGTGGTTCGGCGTGTGCACCCCGCCCGTCAGGAGGCTCTCCGAAGCAGCGCCGGCGATCTCGGCGAGCGCGGCGGCCACATCCCGCAGGTCCGGTCCCGCACTCACGGCGATGACGTGCGCGTCGCACACGTCGTTGATGGTGAACGCGGAATCCGGGGGTGACTGCACGTTGTCGCCGCCGGCGAAGAGGCCGGAAGGGGTCTGCAGGGCCCTGAGAGCGGCGAGGTGGGTCATCGCGGCGTCGACGGCCGGCCTGCTGCCGTGCAGCGCCGAGTCCGGTGAACGGTACGCCGCTAGCAGTGTCTTCACCCGGTGCGCCAGACCGCGATGGGGCACACCGGCCGGTTCTTCGTCCGGGCGGGCCGCCAGCGGGACGGCCAGCCGGTCGGCGGCGCTGGCCACCGCGCGGACGAACTCGCGGTCGAGGGTGATCTGCACGGTCAGTCCTTCAGTCCGGCGTTGATGTCGGCGCTCATGACGTAGCGCTGGAAGACCAGGAAGACGACGATCAGCGGGATCATGGAGATGACCGATGCGCCGAGCAGTACCGACCAGTTGATGTTCTGCGCGCCGACGATGCTCTGGATGCCGATCTGCACGGTGAACTTGTTGGGGTCGTTGAGCATCAGCAGCGGCCAGATGTAGTCGTTCCAGCGCCACTGGAAGGACAGGATGGCGAGGGTCAGCATGATGGGCCGGGAGAGCGGCACCATGATCCGCGCGAAGATCGCCAGTTCGCGGGCGCCGTCGATGCGTGCGGCTTCCACGAGTTCGTCGGGCACCGTCAGGAAGAACTGGCGGAACATGAAGCATCCGGTCGCGGTGAGCACGGCCGGGAGGATGATGCCGGCGAACGAGTTGTAGAGGCCGAGGTTGCGGACCACCAGGAACTCCGGGGCGAGCATGACCTCGGACGGCAGCATCGTGGTGGCCAGGATGCAGAGGAAGAAGACCTTCAGCCACTTGTTGTCGTACTTGGCCAGCGCGTACCCGGTGCAGCAGCTGACGCCCACCGTGAGGATCGTCGTGATCACGCACACGATGGCCGTGTTGATGAAGTACTGGGAGAAGTTGGCGCTGTCCCACGCCGCCTTGAAGCCCGACAGGGTGGGGTGGCGCGGAACCAGCGTCAGCGGATAGGAGAACAGGTCGCTGGCCGGCTTGAGGGAGCTGAGAACGAACCACAGCACCGGAAACCCGTAGAGGAACGCCAGGATCCACAGAAGTGTCGTCGCGGGCACCGCCCGCCGGATCCCACCGCCGACCGCTGTGCGGGGGCGCTGCCGGGAAACGGGCTGTTCGGCATCGGCGTCGAGCGGGCGTGGCATGTCTGTGGTAGTCATCGGTTCTCCACCCGCCGGTTGACGATCAGCTGGATGATCGCGACGGCCATCAGGATGAGCATGAGCACGAATGACGCGGCGCTCGCGTAGCCGATCTGGCCCCGTTTGAAGCCGGTCTCGTAGATGTACTGGACGAGCAGGTTGTTCGACGAGCCCGGTCCGCCGTTGTTGAGGGCGACGAACACCGGGTATTCCTTCATCGCGTTGATCGTGTTGAGCAGGATGACGATGAACGAGGTGGGCGCGATGCTCGGCAGCGTGATGCTGATGAACTGGCGCCACGGACCGGCGCCGTCGAGCGAGGCCGCCTCGTAGTACGACACCGGTACGTTCTTGATCGCCGCGATGAACAGCAGCATCGTGAAACCCGTCCACATCCAGGATGCCGCCATGACCACCACCAGCAGCGACAGGTCCGCGTCCGACTGCCACGGGACGGCGCCTGCGCCGAACTTCTCGATGACGTAGTTGACCAGTCCGAAGTTCTCACCGAACATCCACCGCCACAGCACGCCCACGACGATGGGCGACAGCAGCCACGGGATGAAGAAGATGACGCGGGCGACGGAGGAGCCCTTGGCGTGCTTGCTCACCACCAGGTTGGCGGCGAGCAGCGAGAGCGCGAAGTTCAGCGGGACGAACAGGACGGTGTACAGCAGCGTCCGGGTCAGCGCGTCGTAGAACGTGGAGTCCCCGAACAGGTTGCGGTAGTTGTCCAGTCCGACGAACTGGAACACCCCCACACCCGTGTAGTTCGTGAAGGAGTAGACGAGCCCGATCACCGCAGGCCAGACGAAGAACAGCGCGAAGAGCACGACATTGGCCGCGATGAGGACGAGCGGCGCAAGGGTGTACTTACTGCGTCTCCTGGGCGGGCTCGCGGACACGTCCGGGGCGCGTTTTGTCATCTTACTGACTCCGTGCTGGTGGAAGGGATTGCAGGGGGCTCACGCCAGGAGCCCGGCATCACGGGGCGCGTCCGGGGCCGGGCGGCGGCCTCTCGCCCCGCCGCCCGGCCCTGCGGCCTACGATCCGCCGCCGACCTGCTGGTTGTAGCCGGCCACGATGTTCTCCAGGGCCTTGTCGGCCGACTGCTGGCCGTTGATCGCCTTGCCGAGCTCCGTCTTGGTCGGGTCCTCGGTCAGGCTCTTGCCCTTCAGCACCCACTGCGTCTGCGCGTTGTTGAAGTAGCCGGAGATCGGGGCGTAGAGCGGGATCTCCTCGTTGTACAGCTTGAACGCCGCCTGCGCCGCCTTCGAGGTGAAGGGGTACTTCGGGTTCAGGCCGTTCTCGACCGGCAGGAACCCGGAGGCCTCGCACAGCTCGCGGTAGTGGTCCGGCTCGTAGACCCAGGACAGGAACTTCTGCGCGGCCTTGGCCGCGTCACCGTTGTTGTTGAAGCCGACCATCATGCCGCCGCTGTTGACGTCGCTGGCCTGCACCGGCTCGGCGGGCGTCGGCACGCTCGCCCACTCGAACTTCTTGATGCTCTCGGCGAAGGCGGCGACCTGCCAGACGCCCGACCAGTAGGCGACCACGTCACCGCTCTGGAACATGGCGGACGGGTCGGCGCCGCTGGTCCACACCGACTTCGGCATGGTCTTGTTGTCGTTCCATCCGACGAAGGTGTTCACGGCCTTCTTGGTGGCCGCGTCCACGGAGAACTTGCCGGAGGAGTCCGCGTGGACGTACTTCCCGCCCATCTCGTACACCATGGCGCGCAGCCGGGACGGCGACTGGTCGAAGGTCAGGGAGTACTTGGCGCCGGTCTTCTCGCGGACCTTGTTCGCCGCCTTGATGAAGTCGGTCCAGGTCCAGGTCTTCTGGGGCGAGGTCGGGAAGGAGACGCCGGCCTTCTCGAACAGCGTCTTGTTGATGAACAGGCCGGAGGCGGTGATGTCCGAGGGAATGGACAGCACCTTCCCGGAGGAGTCCTTGGCGACGAAGTTGGTGTTGATGTTGTAGCTCTTGTTGTCGGCGATGGACTTGAGGTCGATCAGCTTGTTCGACCAGATCGGGTCCAGCGCCGGCACGGCCGCCACGTCGGGCAGGGAGTTCGCCTGCGCGGCGTTGTGCAGCTTCGTCGTGTAGCCGTCGTAGGGGATGTTGACGAGCTTGACGGAGACGCCGGCTTCCTTCTTGTACTGCGCCACCAGCTTCTTCCAGCCGGCGTCCTGCCCCGGAACCGTGGAGATCCAGAACGTCAGCGACTTGGAGGTCCCGCCCGAGGACCCGGACCCCGAGCCGCAGGCGGAGAGCAGAAGGGCCCCTGCCGTGGCCACGGCAGCCAGGGGAACCACGCGGCGTATGCCGCCACGGCCGAGTCGGCGGGAGCGCCGCACACCCACACTGGTCATCTTCGATCCCTTTTCGTCATAGCAGACGGAGCACGGCGCCGACCGAGGCGGCACGGGTGCATTTTGCAGGAGATGTCACTTTCCGGGGGGCGCGGCCTCGCCCGGCCACGTCGCCATCACGGTGGGATCCCCGGCCATGAGGGCCGTTGTCGCACAAGCACGCCCTCGTGCGGCTGCCGTACATCGCGTACGGTCGGGACGCTCACCCGAAGCCGGCGTCCCGGCCGGCTCAGAAAGCGCTTGTCCGGACATTGGCAGACCGACCCGGAACGAGTCAATGCTTCGCCGTCATAGCTCCGGTCACGGTTTGGATTCCGTGGGCGACCGCCAGCCTGCTCGCACCCGCCACGGTGCCGGTGTCGCCGACCACGCTGCTGACCACCTCGGTGGGCCAGCTCAGCCGGGCCAGCTCGGCCCGCACCCCGGCCAGCAGCTGCGGATCCGACCCGGTCGCGCCGCCCAGCACGATCAGTCCGGGGTCCAGCACGGCGGTCACGGCGGCGGCGAGCCGGCCGATGTCGGTGGCGTGAGCGGCCACCACCGCCCGGGCGGTGGCGTGGCCCTGCCGGGCGAGGGCGAAGAGCCGGTCGGCGCTGCGCGGGCACGGGCCGTCCCCGTCCCGCCAGGCCCGGGAGGCCCGGCGCACCAGGGAGCGTGCGCCCATGTGCCGCTCCAGGCCCTCGTGCCGGGGCTCACGGCCGTCGTCCCAGGGGTAGGGCAGCCGGGCCACCTCACCGGCGGCGCCGTTCGCGCCGCGCAGCACCCGGCCGCCGACGACGATGCCGAGGCCGATGCCCACGCCGATGCGCAGGTAGCCGAAGGTGTCGCGGCCCCGGGCGGCGCCCTCGTGCAGCTCGGCGAGCGCGGCGCAGTTGACGTTGTTCTCGACGTGGATCGGTACGCCCTCGGGCAGGGCCACGGTCATGGCGTCGAAGACGGGTCCGGCCTTGGCGGTCGCCGGGCGCTCCCCGGCGCCCTCCCGGTCCCGGGTGGTGACGTCGCCGACCGCGACGACGACGGCCCGCAGCGGGGCTCCGGCGGGCAGCTCTTGCAGAACCTCGCGGACGGTGCCGGCGGCTTCGGGGCGCGTGCCGGTCTTCTCGGCGAGCAGGGTCCCGTCCAGGGCGCAGCCCCGCACCCGGGTCAGGCTGGGGCCCAGGTCGACGGCGAGTACGGCGCCCGCGGCCGGGCCGAGCCGGTAGACGGCGGCGGACCGGCCGGTGGCCCCGGAGGCGGTGCCCGAGTGGGCGGCGAGTCCGGCGGCCTCCAGCTCGGCCACGGCGGAGGAGACCGTCGGCTTGGACAGGCCCGCACCGGCCGCCAGCTGGGGGCGCGTGGCGGTGCCCGCCCCGGCCAGGACGTCGAACACCACGCGGGCACTCTCACTCAGCTGCATGTTCTCCCCAGGTCGTGCTGCTGCGGCGGTGACGGCCGCAAGAATGGCGCGTCGTCGGGAATTCCGCGCCCCTTGACGCACCCTACTTCGTTAGTTAACTTCCTAACGAACTTCACGGTACTCGCCTGCCGTGGCCGTAAGAAGCCTGTCCCGGGGCTTCCCGAACCTCTTCAACTGCCGTTCTGCGACGCACGGTTCGCCCACCGTTCGCCCAAGGACGGCGCACCGACGAAAGAGGATCCGTGCAGGACTCCACGCCTTACGCGGTCGGAATCGACGTGGGCGGCACCAAGACGCAGCTGCGTGCCCTCGCGGGCGGCGAGCCCGTCGCCGACCACGTCCGCCCGAGCAGCGGCTGGCGGCCGCACGACCCGGTGGCCGCCGCCGACTGGCTGGCCGCCCTCGTCCACGACACCCTGCCGGCGGGCGCTCGCCCGTCGGCCGTCGCCGTGGGCGCCCACGCCTGTGAGACCGCACGCCAGTGCGCCCGGATCCGCGCCGCGCTCCAGGATCGGCTCAAGGTTCCCGCGCTGGTCGTGGGCGACGCCGAACTCCTCGTCCCCGCCGCGGGGTTGGACAAGGGGGTCGGGCTGGTCGCCGGCACCGGCTCGGTCGCGGTGGGCCGGCTGCCCGACGGCACGCCGGTCCAGGTCGGCGGCTGGGGCGCGGTCCTCGGCGACGAGGGCGGCGGGGCCGGGCTCGTCCGCGAGGCCGCCCGGGCGGTGTGGGCCGCACACGATCGCGGGGAGGAGCCCGACGCACTGGCGGACGGGCTGCTCGCCGCCTTCGGCGTGCCCGAGGTGCCCGCGCTGGGGGCGGCCCTGGAGGCCGCGGCCGATGTCTCCGCCGAGTGGGGCCGGCACGCGCCGGTGGTGTTCGCCGCCGCCGAGGCGGGGTCGGTGCTCGCCCGGGGCGTGATCGCCGAGGGTGGGCGGGCGCTGGCCGGACTCGTCGTGCGGCTCGCCGAGCGGGGGGTCGTGGTGGAGGACGTCGTGGTGGCGGGCAGTACGGTGCTCGCGCAGCCCGCGCTGTACGAGGCCTTCGCCTCCTGTCTCGACTCCGCCCTTCCCGGGACCCGGATACGGGCGCTGCGGGTGCCGCCGGTCGACGGGGCGGTGGCGCTGGCCCGTTCGCTGCTGTGAGTCGCGGGGGGCCGGGCGTCGGGTCGAGCTCGGGCGGCGGCAGGAGCTTACGCCGCCAGGGGGCACCGGCCGCTCGGCCGCGCCCCGCGCCCGGGCCGGTGTACGTACGACCTCACGCCCCCGCGCAGTACTGGCCGCTCGGCCACACCCCGGGTGCACGACCCCGCGCCACCCACCCGAAGCACCGACCCCACGGCACCCGCCCGAAGCACCGACCGCCCGGCCGCGCCCGGCGGGCGCACGACCCGGCGCGAGGGGGTGCCGCTGCCTGTCGAACAGGTGCCGTCTGCGGGAAACGGCCGCCGCTCACCGCCGGGCGGGCACCGCCCCGAGCGGCGCGCAGCCCAGCAGCCGGGCCGTTCACCCGCAGGCCACCGGCGCGTCGACGGGACCTCTCCACCGGGACACGGCCCCGCCGTAGATCTTCACCGACACACCACCTGATCCTGCTCACCCGCCCACCAGCGGAGCCACTCCCTTCCGCACACTCCCCCGGCCACCCGGCCGAAGAACTCAAGAGAGGCAGCCGTATGCCGTCAACCGCCGGGCACCACTCCCCCACGCGCCCCGCCGTGAACCGGAGGCGTTTCCTGAAGGCCTCGCTCGGCGGGTCCGCCGCCCTGGTGGCCGCCCCGACCTTCGCGTCCTGGCTGACCGCGGCGGACGCCAAGGCCGCCACCGCCCCGGCCGCGTTCGTCGACGACTACAGGACCAACGTCCTGGCGAACCAGACGCCCGAGACCAACGCGGTCGTCCGCGTCCTCGGCGGTTTCGCCCGGGTCTGGAAGACCGGCGACGCCTGGAACACCGGCACGGTGCTCAGGCCGGAGGTGCTGCGCGCCAACATGCGCTACTGCGCGCGGATCACGGCCGAGCGCACCGAGGCGCAGGCGAAGGAAGCCTTCATCATCGACCGCCAGCACCAGAGCTACTCGGTGATCGGCGGCCTCGGCCCGCTCGCCGGCCTGTACAAGGCGGGCGCCAAGGCGGTCACCTCCATCACCAGCGCCCCGGACGGCACCCCGCCGGGCAAGGTCAGCGACGCCGTGCCCGCCGACGCCCCGGCCGGTTCCGCGCTGGGCGCGGGTTCGTACGACTCCGAGCTCGGGACGGTCGCCCGGCTGGTCGACACCGTGCGCGGCACCTGGGCCTCCGGCAACCCGGCCAAGTTCGCCTACCAGTACCCGCGCCCGTGGCGCATGAACGAGGACAGCGAGGTCGTCGACACCGGGAAGACGGACGAGTTCGGCTACCCGGTCTACGACTCGAAGGTCGTCGTCGCCCCGCAACTGCTGCGCCAGCGCGCCGAGAAGCCGGCCGAGGACGGCGGTTTCCCGAGCGGCCACACCAACGCCCTCCACCTGGCGTCCCTCGCCTACGCGTACGCGGTCCCCGAGCGCTTCCAGGAGCTCGTGACCCGGGCCCACGAGCTCAGCCACACCCGGATCGTGGCCGGTATGCACTCCACCGTCGACGTCATCGGCGGCCGGATCATGGCCACCGCGCTGGCCGCCGCCACCCTGGCGGACCCGGCGAACGCCGAACTCAAGGCGGCTGCCCGCGCGCAGGCCCTGGCCTACTTCACGCAGCGGACCGGCACGACGCCCGACACGCTGTACGCGTACGCCCACGCGGCGGACACCGCCACCGACCCCTACGCCGACCGGGAGGCCAACGCCCGCGCGGTGCGGCACCGGTTGACGTACGTGCTGCCCCGGCAGGGCCGCGACGAGCCCCTGACCGTGCCGAAGGGAGCCGAGGTGCTGCTGGAGACGCGACTGCCGTACCTCACCGCGCAGCAGCGGCGCGAGGTGCTGCGCACGACGGCGCTGCCCGGCGGGTACGTGCTGCTCGACGGCTTCGAGCAGTGGGGCCGTCTCGACCTGTTCACGGCGGCGGACGGGTACGGCGCCTTCGCCCGCGACGTCACCGTCACGCTGGACGCGGCGGCCGGGGGCTTCCACGCGGCCGACAGCTGGCGCAACGACATCACGGGCACCGGCGGCCTGACCAAGCGGGGCACCGGCACGCTCACCCTGACCGGGCACAACCGGTACCAGGGCGGCACCGTCGTCGAGGACGGCACGCTGGTGGCCGCGTCGCCCCACGCCCTGGGCGAGGGCGATGTCCGCGTGGCGGGCGGCACGCTGCGCGTGGACGAGGTGCTGCGGCTGCGCGGCACGTACGTCCAGGACGGTGGCAGCACGCTCGACCTGCTGTTGCGCAGGGACCACGGCCCGGCGCTGTCGGTGGCACGGCGGGCCGTGCTGGGCCAGGGCAGCGCGCTGACGCTGCGGCTCGATGCCCAGTGCCCGCCCTCCCCCGGTACGGTCGTCCCCGTGCTGCGCGCGCCGCGCCTGCGCGGCCAGTTCGACCGGATCGAGCTGCACTCGGACGTGCTGCGAGCCGTGCCCCTCTATACGGCGGACGGTCTGTCGGTACGACTCGTGCAGCGGTGACCTCGCGCGGTGGGAGCGGACGCGACAGGGCTAGCCGGCTCCTCTCGTTCCCTCCCGCCGCCGCACGCCGGGGCGGGTCCGTCCGGGGCGGGGGAAGCAGGGGGTGGAGACGTCGCCCGCCCCGTTGCCTGAGCGGGCCGCCACGCGGAGCCGGTCTAGCGCCCGGCGGCCGCCGCGTGCTGGAACCCCTCCGCGCTGACGTGCGGCATCACGCGGCTCGTGACCCGGTAACGGCCGTTGGGCACGTCGGACGACCGGGTGACGTGCACCGCGAGCGGACCCGCCCACTCGTAGCCGTGCCGCTCCCCGTGCCGGGCGAGCCGGTCGGTGAGCTCCTGGCCCACCCGGGTGCCCCAGCGCCTCAGTTCCTCGTGCACCGGGTCGGCGAGCTCGACGTCGTAGGCGTTGGGCACCAGGACGCGGCCCTCGGGGCACACCACGGCGTTGCTGTCGCATTCACGTTGCAGGGCGTCGAGGAGTTCCACCGGTTCCTTGCCGAGGACCCGCGCCCACAGGGCCTCCCAGCGGTTCTCCAGGGCCTCTTCCAGCGCACTCAGTGCGCTCATACCGCTCTCACCTGCCGAAAGATAGGGTGCGTCGGTCGGATGCGGTGGCCGCGCCGGCTCTACCGCTCGTCGTAGTCGTCGGGCCGGACCTCGGCCTCCTCCAGCGCCTCGCGCAGCGTGCGGCCGGTGGCGCCCGGAGTCCGGGACTCGTCCTGCTGCCGGTTCCCGGCGGTGTCCTCCAGGACGTCGTCGGTCGTGCCGGTCTTGCGGCGGTTCTCCTCGGGGACGGTCATGACGGGCTGCCTCCTGCGTCGTGCGTGCCGGTACGGCGCTCCTGCCGCGTCCGGTAAGGATCTTCCGAGGCGGCGGGTTCCCGTCCCGGGCGGGGCTATCCCCGCACGCGGGCGCCGAATGTGGCGCCGGGCACAAGCCCTGGTCACCAGGGTGGGGTGGGCTATGTTGTCCCTCCGTGGGAGACGAAGGAGGCGCACCGGTGCCATCGCCGCAGCAGGCACGCGCACAGGCATCCGCGATCAGTTCGGGGAAGACGGACGCGGAAGCGGAGGCCTCCCCCACCTCCCAGCTCAGGGCGCTCTTCGACCGGCCCCGGCTCTCCCCCGGCCAGCGCCGCATCGCCCAGTACCTGATCGAGAACATCACCGAGGCGGCGTTCTTGTCGATCACGGATCTCGCGGAGCGGGTGGGCGTGAGCCAGCCGTCGGTGACCCGGTTCGCCTCGGCGGTCGGCTTCAGCGGCTATCCGGCGCTGCGCGAGAAACTCCAGTCGATCGCCCTGGGCACCCTCGCCGGAGGCGCGGCCGAGGAGAACCGGGGCAACGAACTCCAGGCCGCGGTCGACGCAGAGATCGAGAACCTGGAGAACCTGCGGCGGGACTTCGCGGACCCCGACCTGGTGATCGACGTCGGCCGCGAGCTGTCCGCGTCGGCCCCGCTGACGGTGCTCGGGCTGCGCATCTCGGTGTCGCTGGCCGAGTACTTCGCCTACGCGGCCCGCCGCATCCACCCCGACGTACGGCTGGTGACGCGGGGCGGCAGCGTCGCCTACGACGCGCTGCTGCAGTCGCGGGAGGCCGGCGGCACCTGGGTGCTGGCCTTCTCGATGCCGCGGCACGCCGAGGAGACGCTGACCGCGGTCCGGGTCGCGCGGCGCGCCGGGCTGAAGGTCGCGCTGATCACGGACCTGGCGCTCGGGCCGCTCGCCGACGAGGCCGACGTCGTCTTCGCCACCGGGACCGGCTCACGTCTGGTCTTCGACTCCTACGCCGCGCCGGGCGTGATGTGCGCCGCCCTCCTCCAGGCCATGACGGACGCGGACCCCGAGCGGACGCAGGCCCGGCTCGACGCGTACGAACAGGTCGCCGACCAGCTCCAGTTCTTCCTCAGGGACTGACCCGCGCAGGCGCCTCACCAGGGACACCGCCCTGATCGAAGCACGTATGAATGTTTTCATACGTCTTGCAAACCGGATCGCATATATAAATACTGCTCAGGCATCACGGGCATCCGACGCCGCCGGCTCCTACCCGCTCCGGCGTCCCGGCTGCCCGCCCGGGCATCGCCTGCGCGACCGCCCGTGGCGGTCCCGGTCATCCCCTAGGCCGGGGCCGCCCCACCCCCGTCGTCCACCCCCGCGACGCCGTTACATCCCGGAAGCGATCACCATGCCCCTGACGTCCACGCGCATCAGCCCGGACTGGCCCTGCCAGGTGAAGACCCCCGGCAGCTACGACTGGGAGCGCTCGGCGGCCAAGTGGCTGCGCGAGCTGGTGCCGGCCCGCTACGCGAGCTACCCCGCGTTCCTGCGGCACCCGGTGCTGCTCGCCCGGCACGCCCAGATCCAGGTGCAGCAGGAGATCAGGGTGGCCCGCACCGCCCTGCAGACCGCGCGGGCCGACCTGCCACAGCTCGGTCTGCCCGAGTCGGTCATCGAGCACACGATCAAGCTGTACGCGGCGGAGATCATGCAGCTGCAGCACATCGCGCGCAGTGTCCGGGCCGTCACCGAGGCCCTGGTCGGCCGCACCGCGGGGCGCTGACGCCCTACGGTCCGGGCATGATCCGCCCCCGGTGTGGCACCCGTGGAGGGATGAGCACCCCACAGGTACGACGGGGCGAACCGGTGACGACGGTCCTCACCTGGCAGGTACGCCCCGGTCACGAGCAGCGGTTCGAGGAGTGGACGCGGGGCATCACCCGCTGCGCGCGCCGGTTCCCGGGCAACGAGGGCGTCTCCTGGCTGCACCCCGAGGACGGCCACCGCTACCACGCGGTGCTGCGCTGGTCGGACCCGCGCCGGCTGGCCGCCTGGCTGGACTCCGAGGAGCGCGCCGAGTGGCACGGGCGGATCCGGGACGTGGCCACCGAGGTCAGCAGCGAGCGGCAGTCGACGACCGGCATGGAGACCTGGTTCAGCCTGCCGGGCACCACGGTGCAGTCGCCGCCCCGGTGGAAGATGGTGCTCACCACCTTCCTCGGCGCCTACCCCTTCACGCTGCTCGTCCAGTGGCTGGTCACGCCGCGGACCACCGGCTGGCCGCTGCCCCTGCGGGCCGCGGTCTTCCCGCTCGTCCTGCTGCCCGTGCTGACGTACCTGGTCATGCCCCGCCTGAGCCGGCTGCTGCGGCAGTGGCTGTACCGTCCCGACGACGGCTGAGCCCTCCGGGCGGCACCGCCGGGGGCCGGTGGGACCGCGGGTGAGCTCGGTATCCGCGCACAAGCGGGTCAACGAACCCGGTTCCGTGTGCGATGCTCGACGCGTGATGAGCGAGCCCGCTACCCCGGCGCAGACCGGCGCCGCGCCGGACCTGGCCGAACTGGCCAGGGTCGTCGCCCGGCAACGCGCCGAGATGGACCGGCTGCGCGACCAGGCGGCGACGTCGGCGGTCGTGGAGCGGGCCAAGGGCGCGGTCATGGCACTGACGGGGTGTTCCGCGGACGCCGCCGGCGAGCAGCTCCTCCAGCGGGCCAAGGCGGCGCGCCGCACGCTGCTGGAGGAGTGCTGGATCACGCTCGGCGCCCTGACGTCCCCGCTGCCGGCCTTCACCGGGCCCGCGGGGGACCCCACCGCGGCAGGGGCGGCACACGGCATGCCCGCCGTCGTGGGCCCGGACGAGTTCTCCGAGGCGGCCGCGCCGGACGACGTCTCCGCCGCCCTGGCCCGCTTCGGCCGGCTGCTGGTCCGGGTCCGCACCCCGCAGGCCCTGGCGCGGTGCCTGCTGGAACACCTCGCGCCGGACCTGGGCGCGGACGCGGTGTTGCTGTACGCCCGCCGGCCCACCGGCGGGCTGGAGCTGGCCGGGTACGCCGGTGTCGAGGACACCCTGGCCACCGCCTGGCGACAGGTGCCGCCGGTGAGCGGGGTGGCGGCGCTGGACGCCCTGCGCACCGGTGAGGCGCGCTGGCTGGAGGACTTCGCCGAGGACCGCGGGCGGTACCTGCTCATCGGGGATCCGCCCGAGCGGTGGCGCTCCCGCGCCTGGCTGCCGGTGCGCACCGGCGGCCTCGAGGTCTGCGTGGGCGTGCTGCGCGGCCGTGCCGGGGCGTTCACGCCCCGTGACCGTGTCCACCTGCGGGGTGTCGTCCGGCTGTGCGCCGGCTGGCTGCGCGCGTTCCACGCCCGGCCCCCGCTGCCCGCCGGCCTGTCCGGGAACACCGTCCAGGCGGTGTTCGACGTGCTGCCGCTCGCGGCGATGCTGCTGACCCCGCTGCGCGCCGGATCGGGCGAGATCGAGGACTTCCGGATCGACGCGGCCACCGCGCAGGCGGGCGGTCTGCTCGGCGGCGGTGACGGAGACCTGGCCGGGCGGCGGCTGCTGGAGTGGGGTCCGCTCCCGGCCGACGACCCCCTGTGGCGGGGCTGCCTGCGCGTGCTCGCGACGGGCGAGCCCTACGAGAGCGAGCCGTTCGCCCACCAGGAGGTCGCCGACGGTGTCGCGGAGCTGCGCACGTACACGGTGCGGGTGGCTCCGCTGGGCGAGGGACTGGTCGTCACCTGGGTGCGGCACGGCTCCTCCGACCGGCAGGAACAGCGGCTGGCGGATCTGCAGCGGCTGGGCAACCTCGGCTGGGCCAACTGGCACCTGACGACCGACGAGGCCTCCTGGTCCACCCAGGTCTTCTCCCTGTTCGACCGGAACCCCGGGCACGGCCCGGTCCCCCTCACCGATCTTCCGGCCCTCGCCCTGCCCGAGGACGCCCCGGCGCTGTCCCGCGCGATCGACGACCTGGTACGGGAGGGGCGAACGTTCGACGTGCCGTTCCGGATCCGGACGGTGCGCGGGGTCCGGCATCTGCGGCTCGTCGCCGAGGCCGTCGCGGACCGCCAAGGCGTGCCCGTCGAGGTGCACGGCTTCGTGGAGGACGTGACCGCGCGGCGGCGGACGGAGCTGGCCCTCGTGGAGAGCGAGCGGGCGATCGTCACCCAGCACGACGTGCTCCAGGCCGAGCGGACCCTGGCCGCGCGGCTCCAGCACGCGCTGCTGCCCCTGCCCAAGCGGGTGGTGAACCTGGCCGGGGTGCGGGTCGAGGTCGCCTACCTGCCCGCGCAGTCGGGCGTGCACGTCGGCGGCGACTGGTTCAGCGCCATCGAACTGCCCGACGGGGACGCCCTGTTCGTCGTCGGGGACGTCGCCGGGCACGGGGTCGACGCCGTCGCGACCATGGCACAGCTGCGCTTCACCGCCAAGGGCATGGTCATCACGGGCTCGTCGCTGACCGGCGCGCTCGCCCGGCTCAACACGCTGCTGCTGCACTCCCGCGACTCCCACGGCACCGCCACGATGGTGCTGGCCCGCTACCACCCGGGCGAGCGGCGCCTGGTCTGGGCGCAGGCGGGGCATCCGCCGCCGCTGCTGCTGCGCGACGGCCGGGTGCGCTACCTCGACCGTCCCCGCGGTCTGCTGCTCGGCGCGAGTGCCACGCCCTCCTTCGAGGAGGCCGAGTGCCGTCTGGAGCCCGGCGACCGGCTCATCATGTACACGGACGGCCTGGTCGAGCGGCCCCCGGAGAGCATCGACCAGGGCCTGCAGCGGCTGGCCGAGGCCGTGGCGGCCCACCACACCGGCGGGCGCGGCTCCCTGGACCCGCTGCTGGAGGCGATGCTCGAGCAGGAGCGGCGGGACGACGTGTGCGTCCTGGACATCCGGGTTCCGGAGGACGGCGCGGACCCGGAGCGGCAGGGCGGCCCGTCGGACGGGCACGACCGGGGCGCGTGAGCCGTTCACCAGCGTGGCCTTCGTGCGCGGCGGACGCGGCGGGACCGCACGCCGCCCCACTTCTCCGCCGCCCACCCTCGCGCCCCCCGGCGCCCGGGGCGCCGCCCGGCGGCCCACCGCGCACCGGCCCGTTCCCGGCCCCCTGCCCGGCGCCCGAGTGCCGGGCCGCCGGGTCAGTCCACCGGGTGACCGGCGGAGATGCCGAGTGCGTCGTGCAGCCGCAGCAGTGGACCGTCGTGCGCCGGCCGCTCGCCCCACTCGACCGGGTCGAGGACGAAGCCGACATGGTCGCCGCCGCACTCCACGCGGGTGACGACCCGGCCGACGAACCAGGCCGCCGCGTCCTCCAGGACGACGGCCCCGCCGTGTCCCTCCCGGCAGCGCACGTGCCGGAGCTTGTCCTCCCGGTCGCCGGTCCGCCCGCCGAACAGCTCGGCGAGCGCGTGCTGTTCGCGGGTGAGCAGATGCACCGCGAGGACCTCAGCGGAGCGCGCCACCCGGTAGGTGTGGTTGGCCTCCGAGAGCCATACCGCGAACCGCACGGGCCGGATGGAGCACTGCGAGGCGAACCCCACCAGGCAACCGGCCCGTTCGCCGCCCGCGGTGGCGGTGACCACGTACATGTCGGGGTCCAGCCGCCCGGTGAACGTCTCCAGATCCGCCATGCCCACGCCCTCCCGTCCCAGTGATGTCGGTGTCCTTGCATCACCTGACCCGCTGCGGGGGTGTCCATGCGTCCGGCGCGCGGAGTCAGCCGATCGGCGCGGTACGGGACTCCAGCGCGAGGCGGGTGTCGTCGCCGTACACGCCCGTCTCGTCGCCTCGCACGCCGTACCAGAGCTGGAAGCGGGCCACCGCCGCGGTCAGGGTGGCGTCGTAGCGGCCGTCGGCGGAGCCGTCCTGGTAGACGTTCGGGACCCGCAGGAGGCGTTGCTGGAGTTCGGTCACCTCCGGGCCGGTGTCCCCCTCGCGGAGGGTTCCCGCTGCGTCGGGGGCGGCGGCCGGGGCCGAAGCGGGCGGCGGTGTCGAAGGAGCGGGAGCAGACGACGCTGGAGCAGAGGGAGCCACAGGGGCAGAAGCAGCAGGAACCGTGGGAGTCGGGGACACCGCCGGCGGCTGCGGAGCCGGTGCGGCGCGGTCGCCGCCGGTGTCGCTCCTGCCGAGCAGCAGCAGCGCGCTGCCGAAGCCGAGCACCGCGGCGGCACACACCGCGATCGCGACGGCGGCCCGGCGTGTGGTCGTCCCCTGCGCGCGCGGCCGGGTGCGCCCCCGCACGGGCGGGAGTTCCTTCGTCGTGTCCTCGGAGCCCGGGCGCGGCGCCGGCACCGCGAAGGACTCGTGACGTACCGGCCCCGCGCCGGGGGTGCGGCCCTGGGTGTCCTGCGTGAACTCCCGGAACAGTTCCGCGAGGGCGTCCGTGCGGCGCGGTCGCAGGACCCGGATGGGTTCGAGGGCCTCGTCGTCGTGCGGCTGCCGGGGTTCGGACGGTGTCGACACGCTGTTCTCCTTCGGTCCTTCCGTCCGTGCGGACGGGCCCGCGTGCGAGGAGGGATACGGACCCGGTGGACCGGCGGTTCAGCGGCTACGCGGCCGCCGGCGCCCTGACCGCCATCACCCCGGTGGCCACCGCCGGACGGCCGGCAGCACTCAGTGCTCCCCACAGGGGGTACTGAGTGCCATTCCAGCCGGTCGGGTGCTACGTTCGACGTCCATGAGCTCCAGCAGTGCGGCGCCCGGCCGCGGCGACAAGGGGGAGGCGGCCACGGCCCGGCCGCCCATGCGGGAGGCGCTCGTCGCGGCGGCCTTCCAGCTGTTCCTGGAGCGGGGTTACGAGCAGACCACCGTAGACGACATCGTGGCGCTGGCCGGTGTCGGCCGGCGGTCGTTCTTCCGCTACTTCCCCTCCAAGGAGGACGTGGTCTTCCCCGACCACGAACGGTGTCTGGCCGACATGACCGCCTTCCTGGCCGCGAGCGACGCGGACGCCGAACCGGTGCGCCGGGTCTGTGACGCGGCCCGGCTCGTGCTGCGCATGTACGCCGAGAACCCCTCCTTCTCCGTTCAGCGGTACCGGCTCACCAAGAAGGTGCCCGGGCTGCGCGCGTACGAGCTGTCGGTGGTCTGGCGCTACGAGCGGGCCCTGGCCGAGTACCTGCGCGGCCGTTTCACCGGCCGCCGCGACGGCACCCTGCGGGCCGACGTGATCGCGGCCGCCGTGGTCGCGGCGCACAACAACGCGCTGCGCTCCTGGCTGCGGTCGGACGGGCAGGGCGACGCGAGCGCGGCGGTGGACCGGGCACTGGGCTATGTGCAGGCCGCCTTCGGCGGCACGGCGGGGCCGCCCGCCGACGAGCGGCCCGAGGACGTCGTGGTGGTCGTCTCCCGGCGCGGGGCCCCGCTGTGGCGGGTGGTGCAGGAGATCGAGACCACGCTGGCCCGGGACTGAGCCCGTTCCCGCCCGGAATTCAGGGGTACGGAGTGCCTTTACAGGTGGCACTGAGTGCCATACCTTGTCGGTGTGCACGGTGGCACGGCGAACCGCGCACGCGCGTGCACGGGCGACCGCGCACGCGGATTCCGGCCGAGTGCAGGGAGTTGACCAGCGTGTACCACCCCTCAGGAAGCGTCGCTCAGCAGACAGCCGGCTCCGCGACGGGCGTGCTCGAGCCCCACGGACCTGACACGGAGGCCATCCTCTTCCAGCGCTGTACCTGGTGCGGCACCGCCATGTACCACCGGGTGCTGTGCCCGGTCTGCCGGGGCAGTGACCTGCGCACGGAGCGCAGCGCGGGCGTCGGCACGGTCCGCCACTCCACGGTGGTGCACCGCAACACGCCCGCCGCGCGCAACGTGTCCCTCATCGAGATGGCCGAGGGTTTCGTGGTGCGCGGCCGGGTCATGGGCCCGCCCATCGGCATCCACAGCGGGGACCGGGTGCGGCTGTCCACCGCCAAGGACCCGGTGCGCGGCGAGCCGGTCTTCCAGCTGGTCGACGAGCCGTACCGGGCCTGGACCTGACGGCACGTCACCCTCACACCGGCCCGGGCACCACGTGACCGATGAGCACCGGCCGCCCCGTCGCGAAGCTGCGGCGCTACGGCTGCCCGGGCTCCCCGAGGGTGACGCGGAGGCCGACCGTGCCGTGCGTGCCCCGGCGCAGCCGGCTGCCCAGCAGGCTCAGCCGGCCGAGGACGCCGTACTTGCGGGCGATCAGCGCGCGGTAGCGGGCGGTGGTGGCCGCGTCGCAGATCTCGGCGGTGGCCGGAACCTGGTCGCCGGTCGGGTTGCCGCGCACGTCGCAGGGGCCGACCAGAACGTCGGCCCGGTTGCGGATCCGCTTCACCTTCCCGGAGTCGGCGACGGTCCACACACCGAGGGCGTCACCGTCGCGTACGACCCAGACCGGGGTGGCGACCGGCGTACCGTTTCTGCGGTAGCTGGTGAGCAGCAGGTACTTTCCGGCGCCGAGCCGGTCCAGCGGGGTGTGGTCCATGGCGGGAGTCTAGGTCAGTCCCGCTCCAGGGCCGCCGTCATGCGCCGGACCGCTTCCCTGATCAGGTCGGGGGAGGTGGCCAGGTTGAGGCGGACGTGCCCGGCCCCGCCCGTGCCGAAGGGCAGGCCGGAGTTGAGGGCGACCCGCCCCCGGTTCAGGAAGACCTCCGCCGGGTCGTCGCCCAGGCCGAGCGCGCGGCAGTCGAGCCAGGCCAGGTAGGTGGCGTCCCCGGGGCGGTAGCGCACGGTGGGCAGGTGCTCGGCGAGCAGGCCGGTGAGCAGGCGCCGGTTGTCGGCGAGACCGGCCAGCAGGGCGTCCAGCCAAGCCGTGGCATCGCGCAGGGCGGCGGTGTGGGCGAGGACGCCGACGTGGCTCGGGCCGTGCCCGACCTCCTCGGGCACCCGGGCCAGATCGGCGGCGGCGCCGGGTCCGGCCAGGGCGAGGGCGGCCTTGAGCCCGGCCAGGTTCCAGCCCTTGGAGGCCGACATCAGCGACAGGCCGCGCTCGGCGCCCGGCACGCTGAGATAGGGCACGAACCGGGCGTCGCCGAGGACGAGCGGGGCGTGGATCTCGTCGGCGACGACACGCACGCCGTACCGCTCGGCGAGGGCGGCGACCGCGGACAGCTCCTCGGCGGTGTGCACGGTGCCGGTCGGGTTGTGCGGGCTGCACAGCAGGTACGCGGCCCGTCGCCGGCCGGCGGTGACCCGCTGGAAGGTGTCCTCCAGCACGCCGAGGTCGAGGCGCGCGTCCGCGCCGAGCGGGGCCTCGGCCACCTGCCGGTCCATGTGCGTGACGAACGGGTAGAACGGCGGATACACCGGCGGGTTGACCACCACCGCGTCCCCGGGCCCGGTGACCAGCTTCAGCATCTCGACGACGCCGAGCATGACGTCGGGCACGATCGCGGTGCGCTCCACGGCGAGCCCGTCCCAGCCCCACCGCTTGGCGGCGAACGCGGCCAGCGCCTCGGCGTAGGCGGTGCCGGCCGGGTAGCCGGTGTCGCCGAGGTGCAGCGCGTCGGTGACGGCGCGGACGACCGGTTCGGCCTGCGGTACGTCCATCTCGGCCACCCACAGCGGCAGCACGTCCTCGGGGTAGGTGCGCCACTTCATGCTCGTACGGCGCCTGAGCTGGTCGAGAGTGAGCGCGTGCAGGGGGTTCGGTTCGCCGGACGTGTCGTACGGGATCCTGGTCATACGGCACACGATAGGCGGGCAGGTCACCGACGGAGGACGAACCGGGCCGGGGGTGACGCGGCGGCCGGGCGCGGCCGGCAGGTGTTCTCCGCCGCCGTCGGTCACCCGCCGTACGAGATCGGCCCTGCGGTGAACACCCGCGCCTCCGGCCCCGTATGGAAGGACGGCGCTCAACTCAGGCAGAGCCCCGCGGCGGTGCCGCCGTGCCGGTGAAGTTCAGGAGTCATGCATGAGGCACGCACGACGACGGGTCGTCCGGCGAGTGACACGGCTGGCGGCCGTCGGCGGACTCCTTCTCGGAGGAGCGATGGTCACCCGCGCGGTGGCGAGCGAGCCTCCTCCCGTCGTGTCCGCCGTCCCCTACACCTCCGCCCGCGCGGCCGGTGACACCGGCGCAGAGCTGGTGGAACGGCTCGGCACCACCCGTACGGCGGGCAGCTGGGTCGACGACGACGGCCGGCCGGTGGTGGCGGTCACCGACGACAAGGCCGCCGCGGAGGTCCGCGCCGCGGGCGCCCGGGCGAAGAAGGTGCGCCACAGCATGCGGGATCTGAAGTCGGCCGCGGCGACGCTGCGTTCGGCGCCCCGGGTGGCGGGCACGGCCTGGGCCATGGACTACCGGACCAACGAGGTGGTGGTGCGGGGCGACAGCACCGTCTCCGCGGCCGACTGGTCCCGGCTGACGAAGGTCGCGAAGGGGATCGGCGGCTTTGTGCGCATGGAGCGCACGGAGGGCACGTTCAGGCCCCACGTGAACGGGGCCCAGCCCATCCTGTCCACCGCCGGGCGCTGCTCGGCGGGGTTCAACGTGACCGACGGGCGAAGCGACTTCATCCTCACGGCCGGGCACTGCGGACCCGAGGGGTCCGTCTGGTTCTCCGACAACCAGGCGCGCAACCAGGTGGGTACGACGGTCCGGCGCAGCTTCCCGGGCAATGACTACTCGTTGGTCAAGTACGACAGCGGCCGGGCGGGCGCGGGTGCCGACGTGGTCGCGGTCGGCGACGGCAAGGGCGTACGGATCACGGGCGTGGCCGATGCGACCGTGGGCCGGCAGGTGTTCCGCAGCGGCAGCACCACCGGGCTGCGCGACGGGCAGGTGACCGCGCTCAACGCGACGGTGAACTACCCGGAGGGCACCGTCAGCGGGCTCATCGAGACCAACGTGTGTGCCGAACCCGGCGACAGCGGCGGCCCGTTGTTCTCCGAGGGTGTCGCGCTCGGCGTGACCTCGGGCGGCAGCGGGGACTGCACGGCGGGCGGTACGACGTACTTCCAGCCGGTGACGGAGGCGCTGCGCGAGCTGGGCATGAAGCTGATCGTGTCCGCGCCGCGGGCCGGGACGAGCGGCGGGTCCTCCCCCGCCCCCTCGGCCACCGCTGACCAGGGCGCCGCCGCGCCGGGCACCGCGGGCCCCGGCTCCTCGGCGCCGGTGGGCGGCACGGACTCGGCCACCCTGCTGTCCCGGCTGGCCGACCCCCGCAACATCGGCCCCGGCCTGCTGGTCATCGCGGGCAGTCTCGTCGCGCTGGTGGCCACCCGGTGGATCCGCGCGGAGCAGGACCGCAAGGCGTACCGCCAGTACTACTCGGCGACCTGGGGCTGACCGGGCGGGCCGGGCCGGGGGGGGACAGGAGCCCGACGACGGCCGGCCATGGCCGGTGCGCGGTCAGCAGGCGCGTCCCCGTGCACGGCGTGCGCGGGGACGACGGGGGTGGCGTGTGAGAAGGGCACCCGTCGGATCGGGGTGCCCGAGGACGGGTCGGCGATGCGCCGGCCGGACTACGAGGTGCTCAGGCGACCTTCACCGGCTGCGGAAGGGCGGCGGCCCACTCCAGGACGAGTCGCTGGTACTCCTCGCGCTGCTCGCTGCTCAGTGTCCCGCCCGACCGGAGCCACAGGGCCCGGATCTCCTCGTTGACCTCGTCAGCCGATCGCTCGGAAGAGGGCTCAACAGTGGTGGACATGGTGTGAATCTTACGGCCCCCCGAGTGAAGGTGGCGTGAGTAATCACGAGCTAAGCGGACATTCCGGACAGTGTCGCTGATCACGTCCCTCTGCCTGTCAACGTGGGACAGTTCACACCTGCCCGCTCACGCCTCGGCCGTCCCGAGCACCAGGACCTGGATCGCCAGCACGGCCGCGCCGCGCGCCCAGTCGTGAAAGTCGGACACCTTGGTCTCCAGCCCGACCGGCGCGGCCAGGGGGTGCCGGTTGACGCGGATGGTCTCCTCGACCGTCTTGCCGGCCACGTCCATCAGACCGACGCCCTCCCCGGCCAGGAGGATCTTCTGCGGCATGGCGAAGTTGGCGATCTGGGCGACCAGGGTGCCCAGGGCCCGGGCGGCCTCGTCGATCACCCGGGCGGGCATGGGGTCGCCGGCGGCGGCGCGGGCGAGGATCTCCTCATAGGGCAGGTCACGGCCGGTCGCGGCGTGGATCTGGTAGCGGATGTTGGGGATGGTGAGCAGCGAGACGGCGCTGCCGCGCTGGCCGTCGGGGGTGAGCGGGCCGTTGGGATCGAGGATCCAGTGGCGGCCGAAGCCGCGGTCCTCCTCGGCGCTGGGCACCCGCTTGCCGCCGAGCACCAGCCCGTAGCCGATGCCGGCGCCGATGGTCAGGACGACGAAGCGCTCCAGGCCGCGCCCGGCGCCGAACCAGGTCTCGGCCTCGACGAGGGCGGCGACGTCGTTCTCGACGACCACCGGCAGTGCGGTGCGTTCCTCGACGAGGCGGGCGAGCGGGACGTCCTTCCACCGCAGGAAGGGTGACTCGGCGACCACGGCACGGTCCTCGACGAGGCCGCCCACGCCGATGCCGACCCCGGCCAGGCGCGGATGGTCGCGGACCAGTTCGCCGGTCATCTCCGCGAGCAGGTCGGCGACTCGGGCCGGCTCGTGGGTGGTCAGGGGCCGGTCGTGGCGGGCCACGATCTCGCTGCGCAGGGTGGTGACGACGCCGTAGACCATGTCCTCGGTGATCTTGAAGCCGAGGAAGGAGAGGGAGTCGGCTACGACGTCCAGGGGCTGCGAGGGGCGGCCCTGGCGGGCGCCGCCCGTGGCTCCGTTGTCGGGCACCTCCACGAGCAGTCCCGACTCCAGCAGCGGCTTGGTGAGGCGGGTCAGGCTGCCCGCCGAGAGATCCAGGCGCCGGGCCAGCTCGGCGCGCGACAGCGGACCGTGGACAAGTACCTCGATCGCCACCGCGCGTTCGCCCGGGCTCAGCGGCAGCCAGCTGCCGACTCGTGCGCTCATGGTGCGTCAGACCCCCCAGTTTTTTCCGGTTCGGAATTAACAAGACCACTGTAGGGCGCAGCTTCAGTCAGACAAAAGAAGTTCACCCACCTCTTGACGCGGGGATTGTTTCGCGCCAAAAGTAAGTGCCCACCAGGTCGAGCCGCCGCAGACGAGGGAGTCTCCGATGACCATCGCCTCCAGCAGCCCTCCGCCGAGTCTGCCGCTCAGCGGCGCGGAGGGAGCCCTGACGGTACCGAGGACACGCCGGGCCAAAGCCCGTGAAGGGCGGGGGGACGGCCGTCTCGCCGCGCTGTTCGTGGCGCCGGCGATGCTGGGCTTCCTCGTGTTCCTGCTCTGGCCGACGCTGCGGGGCATCTATCTCTCCTTCACCCGCTACAACCTGCTGACCCCCGCCGAGTGGGTGGGCCTGGACAACTACGTCCGCATGGTCAACGACCCCATCTTCTGGAACTCGCTGGGGGTCACCGTCGAGTACGTGGTGATCAACATCGGGGTGCAGACGGTCGCGGCGCTCGCCATCGCGGTCCTGCTCCAGCGGCTGTCGCAGTCGGCGGTGCTGCGCGGGATCGTCCTCGCCCCGTACCTGCTGTCGAACGTCGTCGCGGGCATCGTCTTCCTCTGGATCCTCGACACCCAGCTCGGCATCGGCAACGAGATCATCGGAGCGCTCGGCTTCGACCACATCCCGTTCCTCGCCGACGAGCACTGGGCCGTCCCGACCATCGCCCTGATCAACGTGTGGCGGCACGTCGGCTACACCGCGCTGCTGCTCTTCGCCGGTCTGCAGGCCATCCCGAACGACATGTACGAGGCGGCGAAGGTGGACGGCGCGAGCGAGTGGCGGATGTTCTGGCGGATCACGCTGCCGCTGCTGCGTCCGGTGCTGGCGGTCGTGCTGATCATGACGGTGATCGGTTCGTTCCAGGTGTTCGACACGGTCGCCGTGACCACCCAGGGCGGTCCGGCCAACGCCACCAACGTGCTCCAGTACTACATCTACGGCGCCGCCTTCGGCCGCTTCCAGTTCGGCTACGCCTCGGCGATGTCGGTCGCCCTGCTGGTCGTCCTGACCGCGATCACGATCCTCCAGTACCGGCTCACCCGGGCCGGCCGGACCGACCTCGGCTGACGGAAGGGAGTTGACCGACATGGCTGCCGTGGCCACCACCACGACCCCCGCGCGCGTACGGCGCGGGCCGTCCGCCGGCCGGATCGCCGCCTGGACGGTGATGGGCGCGATCGTCCTCGTGACGCTGCTGCCCTTCTACTGGATCCTGCGCACCGCGCTGTCCACCAACCCCGCGCTCGCCGCGCACCCCGGCGACCCGCTGCCCGTGGACCTCACCCTCGGGGGCTTCGAGCGGGCCCTGGGCCTGCAGTCCACCGCCGAGGCGATCGCCCAGGGCGGTGCGGGCGGCGGGCTGAAGTTCTGGCGCTACCTGCTCAACTCGGTGGTCGTCTCCACCCTGATCACCGTCTGCCAGGTGTTCTTCTCCGCGATGGCCGCGTACGCCTTCGCACGGCTGCGCTGGCGCGGCCGGGACAAGGTGTTCGCGCTGTTCCTGGCCGGCCTGATGGTGCCGTCCATCTTCACGCTGCTGCCGAACTTCGTGCTCATCAAGGAACTCGGCCTGGTGGACAGCCTGCTGGGCATCGCGCTGCCGACGATGTTCATGACGCCGTTCGCGGTGTTCTTCCTGCGGCAGTTCTTCATGAACATCCCCCGCGAGGTGGAGGAAGCGGCGCTGCTGGACGGCGCCGGGAAGATCCGGGTCTTCTTCACGGTGATGCTGCCGATGGCGTCCACCCCGGTCCTGACGCTGGGCGTGCTGACGTACATCACGTCCTGGAACGACTACTTCTGGCCGCTGATGGTCTCCTACAGCGACAGCTCGCGGGTGCTCACCGTGGCCCTGGCCATCTTCCGCGCGCAGACACCGCAGAGCGGCTACGACTGGTCCGGCCTGATGGCGGCGACGCTGATCGCCGCGCTGCCGATGCTGGTGCTCTTCGCCTGCTTCGCCCGCCGGATCGTCAGCTCCATCGGCTTCACCGGGATCAAGTGAGGGGACGGACATGCGAATGCGTACGATCGTCGCGCTGTCGGGTGCGCTGGCGCTGTCCCTGACCGGGTGCGCCAACGGCAACGGCGCCCCGGGCAGCGGGTCGGACACGGTGACGTACTGGCTGTGGGACGCCAACCAGCTGCCCGCCTACCAGGCCTGCGCCAAGGGCTTCGAGAAGGAGAACCCGGGCCTGAAGGTCCGCATCACCCAGCTGGGCTGGGACGACTACTGGACCAAGCTGACCGCGAGCTTCATCGCGGGCACCGAACCGGATGTGTTCACCGACCACATCCAGAAGTTCGGCCAGTTCGCCGACCTGAAGGTGCTCGAGCCGCTGGACGGCCTCGGGATCGACCCCGCCGACTACCAGAAGGGGCTGGCCGACAACTGGATCGCCCAGGACGGCCACCGCTACGGCGCCCCGAAGGACTGGGACACGGTCGCCCTCTTCTACAACAAGAAGATGACCGACCAGGCCGGGCTCACCCCCGACGAGCTCAACAGCCTGGACTGGAACCCGAAGGACGGCGGCAGCTTCGAGAAGGCGATCGCCCACCTCACCATCGACGCCAAGGGCCGCCGCGGTGACGAGCCCGGCTTCGACAAGAACCACGTCAAGGTGTACGGCCTGGCCACCAACGGGGCCGGCTACGGCGACGGGCAGACCCAGTGGAGCCCGTTCACCGGCTCCACCGGCTGGAACTACACCGACAAGGCACGGTGGGGCACGAAGTACCAGTACGACAGCACGACCTTCCAGTCCACGATCAAGTGGTACTTCGGCCTGGCGAAGAAGGGCTACCTCGCCCCGCTGACGGCCTACAGCGGCGGCGCCAACCAGGCGAACGCGCAGGTGGCCTCCGGCAGGGCCGCGATGGCCTTCGACGGCGCCTGGATGATCTCCACGTACTACGGCTTCAAGGACGTCAAGATCGGCACCGCGTTCACGCCGGCCGGCCCCAGCGGCAAGCGGGGGACGATGATGAACGGCCTCGCCGACTCGATCACCAAGAACGCCCGCAACAAGCCGGGCGCGGTCAAGTGGGTGAAGTACCTGTCGTCCGACCAGTGCCAGAAGACGGTGGGCCGGTACGGCATCGTCTTCCCGGCCACCCCGGAAGGCACCCGGGCCGCGATCGCCGCCTACCGCAAGAAGGGCATCGACGTCACGGCCTTCACCCGGCCGGTCGCCGACAAGAAGGACTTCCGGACCTTCACATACCCGATCACGGACTACGCGGCCGACGTGACCGCGCTGATGACGCCGGCCATGCAGGACATCTACGGCAACGGCAAGCCCGTGAGCAGCCTCGACCAGACCAACGACCAGATCAACCTGATCCTGTCCCAGTGATCTCCCCACCAGTGAAGGGCACGCGTTCCATGACGTTCTCGCTCGGCATCGTCGGCGCCGGCCAGTTCTCCGGCCAGTTCGCCACGCTGTTCCAGGCCCACCCCGGCGTCCGCGCCGTCTACGTCACCGACCTGCTGCCCGAACGGGCCGAACGCCTGGCCGCGTCGCAGGGGCTGGCGGGCACGTTCCCCTCCTACGAGGCGATGCTGGAGTCCCCGGAGATCGACGCGGTCGCGATCTTCACCCAGCGCTGGACGCACGGGCCGCTGGTCCTCCAGGGCCTGCACGCGGGCAAGCACGTGTACTCCGCCGTCCCCATGGCGATCACCACCGAGGAGATCGCGGCGATCATCGACGCGGTCAAGGCGACCGGGCTGACGTACATGATGGGCGAGACCAGCCAGTACAACCCGGCGACGGTGTACGCCCGCGACCAGATCGCCAAGGGCGCCTTCGGGCGGCTGTTCTACGCCGAGGGCGACTACGTCCACGACATGGACCTCGGCTTCTACGAGGCCTACCAGTACAGCGGCGGGGAGAACTGGAAGGCCACCGCCAGCTATCCCCCGCTGCTGTACCCGACGCACTCGGTCGGCGGTGTGCTGGGCGCCTGGCAGACGCACGCGGTGAGCGTGTCCGCGATCGGCGTGGTCGACGACCGCGGCGACGGGGTCTTCGACAGGGCGGTCAGCCAGTTCGACAACGACTTCTCCAACGCCACCGCACTGTTCGAGGTGGCGGGCGGCGGGTCGTTCCGTACCAACGAGTTCCGGCGGGTCGGCTACCCGTCGCAGATCCGGGAGTCGCGTTTCCGGTTCTTCGGGACCGAGGCGAGCATGGAGCAGCTCGCCACGGTCGCCCTGTGGCAGGACAAGAACGGGGTCGAGGACATCAGCGAGCTGCTGGAGCCCAAGCCCACCCTGTCCCCCGACGATCCCTCGCTTCAGCACATCGCCGAGGAGCTGCGGGCCGCGTTCACCTCCGGATCGGCGCCGGTGCACGACCGCTCGCGGCTGCCCCGCGAGTTCGACCATCTGCACAACGGGCACGAGGGCAGCCACCACTTCCTGGTGGACGACTTCGTGACCGCGGTCAACACCCGCACCCTGCCGTCGGTCAACGCCTGGGTGGCGGCCCGCTACACCCTGCCGGGCATCATCGCCCACGAGTCCGCGCGGCAGGGTGGTGTCCGGCTGGAGATCCCGGACTTCGGAGACGCGCCGGAGGCCTGACCCCTCCGGTGCCGGCCGCGGCCGGGCACCCCCCTCCCCCCTCAGGTGCCCGGCTTGCGGCCGTACACGAAGACGTCGTCGCCCTTCTTCAGCAGCGACCAGTACTTCTTGGCGTCGGTCTTGGTCATGTTGACGCAGCCGTGCGAGCCCGGCGGGTTCCACATGCTGACGCCGACCGAGTGGAAGGCCTGGCCGCCGTCGAAGAACTGGCTGTAGGGCATCGGCACGTGGTAGATGTTCGAGACGTGGTCGATGTCCCGCCAGTAGATCTTCTTCAGGCCGGTGCGGGTCTCGTACCCGTCCCGGCCGGTGCGCACCGGGACCGGACCGTAGACCAGCTTCTCGCCGTCCTGGATCCAGCTCAGCTGCAGGGTGAGGTTCACACAGGCGATCCGGCCCTTGTTCACCGGGCACTTGCCGTCCTTGTTGGGGTTCTTCCCCACGGCCTTCTGCTTGTTCATCAGGTCCATCACGCCCCAGGTGACCGACCCCGCGTAGCCGATGTTCGGCGTGATGCCGTGCTTGGTCTGGAAGGCCTTGATGGCCTTGCAGTCGGCGGCGGACTGCTTGCCGTCGACCGGGCGGCCGAGGAACTTCTCCACCTGCTTCTGGTACGGGCCGGTCTGTGTGGTGCAGCTCGCCGCCTGCGCCGGTGCGGCGCCGAGCGCGAGTGTGAGCGGTGCCACCAGTGCGGTGATGCCGAGTGCGATGGCACCCCTTCTGCGTACGTCCCCCATGGCCGGCCTCTCCCTGTGTGTTCCGTGTGGGTCTCTGCCTGCTAGACAGGCCGGCGGCGCGTTCGGTTGTAGGAAGGGCCGGGCTGCGACACAACGGTGACATTCGTGCCCTTACCGGTAGCCGGTCACGTCGGCCGGCTTGCCCGCGTCCTGGATCTCGGGGAGGTAGCGCCAGGCGTCGGGGCGGCTGCCGTCGAGGTCGGTGAAGCCGTACACCCGGGCCAGTCCGCCGCTGGAGAGGGACTGCCCGTTCCAGCGGGCCACGTCCGGGTCGGCGGCCAGGGCGGTCACCGCCCGGCCCACGTAGCGCGGGGTCTCCGAGATGGCGAAGTGCGGGACGTCTTCGAGGGCGTCACGCCAGTTGTCCTCGCGGACCCCGAAGTGGTCGAGCATCATCTCCGAGCGGAGCCAGCCTGGGGTCAGGGCGACGGCCGTGGCGCCGCGCGGTCCCAGCTCGTGGCCGAGGGCGAAGGCCATGCGCAGGACACAGGCCTTGGCGAGGTCGTAGAAGAAGGAGACCCGGTAGTGGTCGCGGTTGTAGTCGGCGGTGCCGTCGGTGACCTCGACCACCAGGCCGCCGGGGCGGCGCAGGAGCAGGGGCAGGGCCAGGTGGCTGGTGACGGCGTGGGTCTCGACGCCGAGCCGCAGCAGCCGGAGCCCCTGGTCGAGGTCGTGTTCCCAGACCGGGGTGTCGAAGGCGAACAGCTTCTCGCCGCCCCAGATGTCGTTGACCAGGACGTCGAGACGGCCCTGCTCACGGTCGATCCGGTCCACCAGGGCGCGCACCTGCGCCGGGTCGAGGTGGTCGGTGGGGACCGCGATGCCCTGGCCGCCGGCTTCGGTGACCAGGTCGGCGGTGTCCTCGATGGTCTCGGGGCGGTCGTACTCGGAGCGCCGGGCGCGGGTGGTGCGGCCGGTGACGTAGACCGTGGCGCCGGCCGCGCCGAGCTCCACCGCGATCCCCCGCCCGGCTCCCCGGGTCGCCCCGGCGACCAGGGCGACCTTGTCCTTCAGTGACTGTTCCGGCATGTCCTGCCTTCCCTTCGCTGTGTGTCGCTTCGAGGATGGCGGGAAAGCCGGACATCTTCTGTCGCCTTTTGAAGGGGCTTTCGCCCGGCGGTCAGTGTCCCCGGTCGATCCACTCCTGAAGGTGGGGCGCCTCGGCGCCGATGGTCGTGGCGTCGCCGTGGCCGGTGAGGACCTTCGTCTCGGGCGGCAGGGTGAGCAGCCGGTCGCGCAGGGAGTCGATGAGGGTCGGGAAGTGGGAGTAGGAGCGGCCGGTGGCGCCGGGGCCGCCCTGGAAGAGGGTGTCCCCGGTGAAGACGGTGGCCAGGCCCGGGTCGTACAGGCAGACCGCGCCCGGCGCGTGCCCGGGGGTGTGCAGGATGCGCAGGTGCGCGCCGGCGGCCTCGATCACCTGGCCGTCGGCCAGCCAGGCGTCGGGCTCGCGGCCGGGATGGGTCTGCTTCCACAGCGGCAGGTCGTCGCGGTGCAGCCAGATGGCGGCGCCGGTGCGCTCCGCGAGGGCGGGTGCGGCGTTGATGTGGTCGTTGTGGGCGTGGGTGCACACGATGGCCGTCAGCCGCCGGTTGCCGACGGCGGCGGCGACGGCGGCGGCGTCGTGGGCGGCGTCGATGACGATCACCTCGTGGTCGTCGCCGACGAGCCACACGTTGTTCTCCACGTCCCAGGTGCCGCCGTCCAGGGTGAACTGGCCGGAGGTGACGAGGCGTTCGATGCGCGCGGTCATCACAGCACCACCACCGAGCGCAGGACGTCGCCCGCGTGCATCCGCTCGAACGCCTTCTCCACCTCGTCCAGTGCGATGGTCTCGGTGACGAACGCCTCCAGATCCAGGCGGCCCTGCAGGTGCAGGTCGACGAGCAGGGGGAAGTCGCGGGAGGGCAGGCAGTCGCCGTACCAGGACGACTTCAGTGCCCCGCCGCGGCCGAAGACGTCCAGCAGCGGCAGCTCTAGCCTCATCTCCGGGGTCGGCACGCCGACCAGGACGACGGTGCCGGCCAGGTCGCGGGCGTAGAAGGCCTGCCGGTAGGTCTCCGGGCGGCCGACCGCCTCGATGACGACGTCGGCGCCGAACCCGCCGGTCAGCTCACAGATCGCCTCGACCGGGTCGCTCTCGCGCGCGTTGACCGTGTGCGTGGCCCCCATCTTGCGGGCGGTGGCCAGTTTCCGGTCGTCGATGTCCACGGCGATGATCTTCGCCGCGCCGGCCAGGTACGACCCGGCGATCGCCGCGTCACCGACGCCGCCGCAGCCGATCACCGCCACCGAGTCGCCCCGGCCCACGTTGCCGGTGTTGATCGCCGCGCCGATGCCGGCCATGACCCCGCAGCCCAGCAGCCCGGCCGCCTGCGGGGAGACCGCCGGGTCGACCTTGGTGCACTGCCCGGCCGCCACCAGCGTCTTGTCCGCGAACGCGCCGATGCCCAGGGCCGGGGACAGTTCGGTGCCGTCGGTGAGGGTCATCTTCTGTCCGGCGTTGTGGGTGTCGAAGCAGTACCAGGGCCGGCCGCGCAGGCACGCCCGGCACTTTCCGCACACCGCACGCCAGTTGAGGATCACGAAGTCGCCCGGCGCCACGTCGGTGACCCCGTCGCCGACCGACTCCACGACACCCGCGGCCTCGTGCCCCAGCAGGAAGGGGAAGTCGTCGCTGATGCCGCCCTGCTTGTAGTGCAGGTCGGTGTGGCACACCCCGCAGGCCTGCACCCGCACCACCGCCTCACCCGGTCCCGGGTCGGGCACCACGATCGTCTCGATCCGTACCGGCTGGTCCTTGCCCGGTGCGATCACACCCCGTACTTCCTGCGCCATGGTGCTGACTCCTTCGTCGGCCGGTGTCCCTCGCCCCGACCCTACGCGTGACTGATCGGTAAGGGCCCTTGAACCGTGGTGAGAGCCGGAAAGCGCGGGTCCCGCCCACCGCCGCCGACGTAGCCTGAGGGCTCCGCCCGGCCCCCAGAAGGAGAGATGTGAGCATCGCAGCGACGGACACCGACCGGCCCGCCTGGCGGCTGCTGCTGTCCTACGTACGGCCGCACCGCAGCTCCCTGCTGGCCGGGGCCGTGCTCTCGCTGGTCACGGGCGCGACCGGGCTGATGCTGCCGCTGGTGGCCCGGGACCTGATCGACGACCTGGCGCACGACCGCGCCATCACCGGCGCGCTGCTGGCGATGACGGGCCTGGTGGTGGCCAACGCGGCGCTGGGCGCCCTGGGGTCGTACGTCCTGCGGCGCACCGCCGAGTCGGTGGTGCTCGGCGCGCGGCGCGCCCTGTCGTCGTATCTGCTGCGGCTGCGGATCACCGCCGTGGACCGCACCGAGCCCGGCGACCTGATGGCCCGGATCACCTCCGACACGACCCTGCTGCGGGAGGTCACCACCGACTCGCTGGTCGGGCTCGGCACCGGCGGTCTCACGCTCGTGGCGACGCTGGTGATGATGGGCTGGGTGGACCCGGTGCTGCTCGGGGTGACGCTGGCGGTGGTGCTGGGCGCGGGGACGGTGCTCGGCGTGATCGTGCCGCGCATCAACCGGGCGAGCCGGCAGGCGCAGGACGCGGTCGGGGTGATGGGGGCCTCGCTGGAGCGGGTGCTCGGCGCGCTGCGCACCGTGAAGGCGTCCGGCGCCGAGCACCGGGAGGAGCGGATCCTGCACGAGGCGGCGCAGGAGTCCTGGCGGCAGAGCGTGCGGGCCGCCAAGTGGTCGGCGGCGGCGGGCAACACGGCGGGGCTGGCGATGCAGGTCGCCTTCATCACGGTGCTCGCGGTGGGCGGGGCACGGGTGGCCACGGGAGCCATCGACGTCGGCACGCTGGTCGCGTTCCTGCTGTTCGTGTTCTATCTGATGTCCCCGATCCAGCAGGTCGTCGGCGCCATCACCCAGTACCAGACGGGTTCGGCCGCTCTGGCCCGCATCCAGGAGGCGCTGCGCCTGCCCGCGGAACCGGCCGCGCCGCCCGCCGCGTTGCCCGCTGCGGGCGCGGAACCCGCCGCCCTCGCCTTCCAGGACGTGCGGTTCCGGTACGCCGAGGACCTGCCGTACGTCCATCACGGCGTGACGTTCAGCGTGCCCGCCCGGGGCATGACGGCCTTCGTCGGCCCGTCCGGTGCGGGCAAGACGACCGTGTTCTCCCTCATCGAGCGGTTCTACGAGCCCGACTCCGGCGTGATCACCCTGGACGGGCGGGACCTCGCCGACTGGGAGCTGCCGCAGTTGCGGGCCGCCATCGGCTATGTGGAGCAGGACGCGCCGGTACTGTCCGGCTCGCTGCGGGAGAACCTGCTGCTGGGCCGTCCGGAGGCGGGCGAGGACGCCCTGACGCGGGTGCTGAAGACGACCCGCCTGGACGGCCTGGTCGACCGGCTGCCGGACGGGCTCGACACGCTGGTCGGGCACCGCGGCACCAAGCTGTCGGGCGGTGAGCGGCAGCGCGTGGCCATCGCCCGCGCCCTGCTGCGCCGCCCCCGGCTGCTGCTCCTCGACGAGGCGACCTCGCAGCTGGACGCGGTGAACGAGGCGGCCCTGCGCGACACCGTCGCCGACGTGGCCCGTACCACCACGGTGCTGGTGGTGGCGCACCGGCTGTCGACGGTGACGATGGCCGACCGGATCGTGGTGATGGAGGCGGGCCGGGTCCGGGCCGTGGGCAGTCACCGCGCGCTGGTGACCGCCGACCCGCTGTACGCGGAGCTGGCGGCGACCCAGTTCCTGGGCGCGGACCACTGAGTGCTGCGTCCTGCGACGCCGGCGGGCCGCGCCGGACACGGCCGTACGACGCCCCTCGCCCGCCGGCCCGGCTGCGCTTGCCGGGCCCGCCGGGCGGGAGCAGCCTCGGTAGGAGAGGCCCTGCACGGCCCGCTGCTCGCCGGGCCGCCCCCGAAGGAGGTCACCATGACGACCGCTGCAGACCGCGCCTTCGACGCCGAGACCCTGCGCCGGGGCCTGGAGGGAGAGCCGGAGCTCCTGCTCTCCCTCTACGCCGACGACGCGGAGTTCCGCATCGTGGACCACCAGACCCAGCCCAGCCACCCCAAGGTCCTGCACGGCCGCGACGAGATCGCCCGGCTGCTCGACGACGTCTACAGCCGGGAGATGACGCACAAGCTGGAACAGTGCGTCGTCCAGGGCGACCACGCCGCCTACACCGAGTCCTGCCGGTACCCGGACGGGGTCCGTGTCCTGTCCGAGTCGATGCTCTCGCTGCGCGACGGCAAGATCACCGAGCAGACGCTGATCCAGGCCTGGGACGAGTAGGAGGCGGCCGGCAACGGCCCGGACCCGGTTACGGGGCCGTGGGCGGTGTCCACCCCGGTGGCCGCAGGATGCCCAGCAGTTGGCGGACCAGTTCGTCGACGACCTCGTCCAGCGTCGCGTCCACCCAGCCCGCGCTCCAGTCGTGCAGCAGGCCGTTGACGCTGCCGATGAAGCCCGTGGCGGGGAGGCGGTAGTCGCGCGGCGCCGCCTCCCCGCGTGCGGCCGCCGCGTCGGCCTCGGCGCGGATCAGGTCGATCCAGCCCGCTCGGCGCTCCAGCCGCTGTTCCTCCAGGCGCGGGCTGACGCCGATGATCTCGACGAAGGTGATGCGGATCCGGCGCGGGTCGGCCGTGACGTTCCCGGCGTAGGCGCGGAAGATCGCGGCTGCGCGTTCCACCAGAGGCAGGCCGGCCGCCCCGGCCGCCGCCTTCCGGACCGCCTCCTCGGCCCAGGCGTTGACCTGGAGGTGCAGTGCGGCGAGCACGTCCTCCAGGCTGCGGAACTCCTCGTAGAACTGGCGCGTGGACAGTCCGGCGGCCTCGCTGAGGGCCGCGACGGTGGTACAGCGGTAGCCGGGGCTGTCGCCGAACAGCTGCAGTGCGGCGTCGAGGAAACGGCGGCGCCGTTCGGCCTGCCGCTCCTCGGCCGACTTTCCGGCGTAGCGGCCGGTCGGCGCCCTGAGTCTGCCCGGCACCCGCCCTCCCTTCCTCGGTCAGGGTCGATTTTGTCCGCACGCGGTCTTGTGGAGAAGGCCCGGCCTTCCTTACTTTGCAGTAAGTTGAGTCTGAAAGCATACCTGTTCAGATCCCGGCACCCCATCGGGCTGTTTGTCATGCCCTGATCACATTCACGCATCGCAGAGGAGGGAGCAGTCATGCCTGCCTTCAGATCCAGGCACCTGTGCTCCGTAGCCGCCGCCCTCGTCCTGACCGTGACCGCCCCCGCCACCGCCGCCACGGCCGCCGCGGACTCCTCCGCCGGTCTGCGCGAGGTCTTGTTCGTGGGCAACAACTGGGACGGCACCGCCGACGTCATCCGCTCCACGGGCGACTTCGCGCGGATCGGCCGCATCGACGTCGTCCCCGACAAGGAGGAACGGCTGGCCGAGATCAACGCGAACCCGGTCCGGTGGGCCTACTTCATGGCCATCCGCAACACCGTCGGCGAGGGCCACGACCAGTTCGTCGACGACATGTACTCCACGCCCGACGGCACCTCGGTGGTCGTCTCCCGGCCGAGCTTCGCCGACGTGGTGTCGATCGACCTCGCCACCGGGCGCATCAACTGGCGCTTCCCCGTGTCCGGTTACCGCTCCGACCACATGGCCGTCTCCCCCGACGGCACCCGGGTCGCGGTCTCCGCCTCGACCGCCAACACCGTGCACGTCCTGGACATCACCACCGGCAAGCAGCTCGGTTCGTTCGCCACCGGCGACAAGCCGCACGAGAACGTCTTCACCAGGGACGGCAAGTACATCTGGAACATGTCCATCGGCGACGTGAACACGGCGCTGGACGCCCCGTGGCTGGACTGGACGAAGGGCGACCGGCGCATCACGGTCGTGGACGCGACGACGTTCCGGCAGGTCAAGGTGATCGACATGCGCGAGCGTCTGGACGCGATCGGACTGGACGACTACTCCGACGCCGTGCGGCCCGCCGCCTTCTCGCCCGACGAGTCCAAGCTGTACTTCCAGGTGTCGTTCTTCAACGGCTTCTTCGAGTACGACGTCGCCACCGACAAGATCACCCGGACCAAGACGCTCCCGAAGAACCCGGCGACCAGCACGGACCGCACCACCTGGGTCAACGACTCGCGCCACCACGGCATCTCGATGAGCCCGGACGGCCGCAAGCTGTGCGTGGCGGGCACGATGGACGACTACGCCACGGTCGTCGACCGCGCGACCTTCCAGGAGGGTCCGCTCGTCACCGCCTCCAAGCCCTACTGGGCGACGGTCAGCGGCGACGGCAAGAGTTGCGTCGTCTCCGAGAGCGGCGCCGACCAGGTCACGGCCATCGACTTCGCCACCGGGAAGAAGACGGTGTCCGTGCCGGTCGGCGACCACCCCCAGCGCGTCCGTCTCGGGCATGTGCGGGAGAACTGGTCGGGTCCGTCCGCTAGCTGACCTTCTGCGCGGCCCACGCCGACAGCTCGGCGCGGGCCGCGTCCAGCAGCCCGGCCGCGGGCGCCGTCGCCCCGTTGGTCACCAGCGCGACGTGCGTGACGCCGGCGTCCGGTGCGCTCAGCAGCAGGCGGCGGCTGCCCGTGCCGCCCGGTTCGGCGGCGACCCCGATCCGGGTGTCACGCGCGTACGGCGGCGGGGCGTGCACGGCGCCCAGGTCGGAGACGACCGTGGTCGCCGAGGCGGGGAAGGACGCCGGCAGGTGCAGTTCGGTGGGCGCCTGGCCGCCGCCGGAGCGCCACAGCAGCAGCCCGTACTGCCCGGAGCCCACCAGCTTGCGCACGTTCGGCAGTGAGCTCGGCACCGGGTTCCAGGTCAGGGTCGTCGAGCCGTCCCGGGAACGGTCCTCGTAGGTGAAGGCGAGCGTCGTCCCGGCCGTGGCGCTCGGGTAGAGGCGGTCCAGGAGGCGTGCGTCCTGGCGCAGCACGGGGCGTCCCGAGTCGTCGAGGCGTACGGCCGACAGGTCCTCGTCGTTCCAGGCGTCGCCCTCGGTGAGCACCTTGCCGGGGTTGCCGTTCATCAGCTCGTGGTGGCGGCCGTGGTAGAGGTCCCACTGCCACTGGGTGCCGGAGAGCACCGGGCCGGAGGCCGCCGGGTCCGACCACCAACGCGCCCCGGGCAGGCGGGAGTCCAGGGCCTGGTACATGGCCTTGAGCACGGTGGGCGCCTTGTCGGCGACGGTGCCCGCCAGCGGGTGCCCGAACTCGCTGACCACGGCCGCCGTGCGCGCGGCCGCGGCCCGGTCGCGGACCGTGCGGAAGTCGCCCGTGTAACTCCCGTCGCCCGCCTTGCCCGGCATGAAGACGCCGGAGATGGCCTTCTGGTCGTAGAAGTGGGTGTTGAACACATAGCGCGGGCCGAGCGTGCCCGCGTCCAGCAGGCCGCCCTCCTGCCTCTGGAAGTCGAGATTGGCGTTCCAGAAGAGGTTCGGCTCCACGAAGGCGGGCTTGTCCCGCCAGCCGGCCGCGTCCATGCGGGCCCGGAACCGCTCGTAGAACGGCCACAGCACGTCCCGCTCCCAGGCGCGGCTGCTCTGGCCGTCGTCCAGGGTGCCCGGGTGCGGCTCGTTGTAGGGGTCGAAGCCGACGAGGCCCGCGAACTGAGTGTCCGTCAGGTGCTGCCGCAGGTACGTCATCGTCTTCTCGGCGGTGACGAGGAAGGCGTCCTGCACGCCGTACCTGTTGTGCCAGAAGTCGTACGTCGCCCGCTTCACGGCCTCGTTCTGGGTGATGTTCTGGCCCCAGAAGAAGCAGATCCCGCAGGACTCGTCGGGGTAGTTCCCGGCGTCCACCGCCCACTCGGGGGCGCCGTCGCCGGTGTACCAGCTGCCGGCGTCGAAGAGGTACCGGGAGTACAGGTCCTGGTGGAAGTCGGGGTAGACGCGGATCCCGGCGTCGAGGAAGGCGCTCAGCTGGGCGGTGGCGGCGGACAGGTAGGCCGTGTCCACCTGGCCGCGCACCGGCTCGGCGTACGCCCAGGACAGCAGGAAGCGGACCGTGTTGCCCCCGCCGAGGGCGCGCAGCGCGGTGGCCGACTTCCTCGCGTCGGCGACCGAGGCGAAGGGCAGGCCCTGGTGCTCGGCGAGTTTGGTCTCGCCGGAGACGTTGTAGCCGCGCAGCACGACCTCGCGGCCGTGACCGTCGACGAAGCGGCCGTCCCGCACGGTGACCGGGGTGCCGTCGAACCAGAGGGAGTCGGGAGGGGTCGCGGCGGCGGCGGGCGTGCCGCCACCGGCCGTGAGAAATCCACAGAGGACAACCAGAACAATCAGCAGCCGCACCCGTATATTCGGCATGTCCACTACAGTCCGGTGATTTCAGGACACCGTCAACCCCTCTGACTCCCGAGTAAGTTCAGTCTCGGCCACCTCGACCGCCCACTCTGCGGGTGACGTTGAGCAGGTACTCCTTGCGGTTGAGCGGGTTGTGGTCGGTGCGCGGCCGACGGGGCAGGGCGCCGTGCGTCACGGGCGCGTAGTGGTCGAAGGCGCTCTCCCACTCGCCCTCGCCCCGGGTCAGTCCGGGCAGGCGCTGCTCCACCGCGTGTACCCGCGCGGCCGGCACGAAACCCTCCACCTCGCCGTGCTCGTGACGTGTCCCGGTGGTGTGCGGTACGGCACCGAGCCCGGCCAGGACGGGCAGCAGCGCGCCCAGGGTGTCCGCCGGGGCCTCGATCCGGAACCGGTGCATCGGCTCGTACACCCGGGTGCCCGCCCGGCGCAGCGCCTCGATGAGGACCAGCGGGGTCACGCCGCGGAAGTCCGCGCCGGTGCTGGACATGCTCTTGTCGAAGCCCTGGTGGGCGTGGCTCTGGCGGGGCCAGTAACCGCAGTGGGTCATGGTGACGGCGCAGTCGGTGACCTGCCAGCCGTACAGGCCCTGGCCGAGGGTCTCGCGCACGGTGTCCTCGACCGCCCTGAAGAAGGCGTACGGCATGGCCCCGAGCTCCACCTCCAGGCGGAAATCCACGCCCGAGCCGGGCGGGGCCGCATCGACGCGCAGGCCGACCGTCGCGAGGAAGGGGTTGGCGTCCTTCTTGATGAACTCCGCGGCCGCCCCGCTGCCCACCGGCCGTTCGATGCACACCGGTGTCGTCTCGCGGAACGTGACGCCCAGGCCGTACTCGTCGGCGAGGGTGGCCTGGATGACCTCCTTCTGCACCTCGCCGTAGAGGAACACGGACGTCTCCCGCCGGTCCTCGTCGTGGCGCAGGCCGATCAGCGGGTCCTGTTCGGCCAGCTGGGTGAGGGCGAGGTGGAGCGCCGCACGGGTCACGCCGGGCCCGGGGACGACGACCGTCTCGAGGGTGGGCGGGGCGAAGAAGCGCTCGGGCGCCTTGCGGGGTTCGCCGAGGGCGTCACCGATCCGGATGTCGGGTAGGCCCCACAGCCTGGCGATGCGGCCCGCGGGCACGGCGTCGGCGCGCAGGCCGGTGCCGTGGTCGAAGACGCTGACCGCGGTGACCCGGCCGTCCTTGCGGCCCTGGGGCCCGGTCCCGCCGTAGGGGACGCGGTCTCGGACGCGCAGCGTGCCGGAGAAGACGCGGGCGTAGGCGATCTTCTCCCCCGCCGGGCCGCGTTCGACCTTGAAGACGGTGCCGGAGAGCGGCCCGTCGGGGTCACCGTCCGCGCGAGGGAGCAGGTCCCGGATGCCGGACAGCAGGGCCGGTACGCCCTCGCCCGTGAGGGCGGAGCCGAGGTAGACCGGGTGGGCCAGGGCCTGCCGCGTCTGGGCGGCCAGGGCGGCGCGCAGACGGGTGTCCGTGAGCGTGCCGGGGTCCTCGACGTAGGCGGCGAGCAGGTCGTCGTCGTGGCCGGTGAGGACGTCCAGGGCGGCGGCCGCGTCGAGGCCGGGGACGAAGCGGGCCTCATGGGTGCCGGGGGCGGTGACCGTGCCCATGGGGACGATCGCCGGGGTCAGGCGGGCCGCGATCGACCGCAGCACCTGCCCGGTCCGCGCCCCGCGGCGGTCGATCTTGTTGACGAACAGCAGGGTCGGGATGCCGAGCCGCCGCAGCGTCCGCATCAGCACCCGCGTCTGCGCCTGGACGCCCTCGACGGCGGAGACCACGAGGACGGCGCCGTCGAGCACGCCGAGCACCCGCTCCACCTCGGCGATGAAGTCGGGGTGGCCGGGGGTGTCGATGAGGTCGACCGTCAGGCCGTCGAGGGGGAAGGAGACGACGGCGGACTTGATGGTGATGCCGCGCTGCCGCTCCAGCGCGAGGGTGTCGGTGCGGGTGTTCCCGGCGTCGACGCTGCCGGGCTCGTCGATCACGCCGGCCGAGTGCAGCAGCCGCTCGGTCAGGCTGGTCTTACCGGCGTCGACATGGGCGAGGATCCCGAGGTTGAGTACGGGGTGCCGTGCGTGCACGAAGCGTCATGTCCTTCGGAGAGTGGGCCGTTCCTTCCTGGGGGGACATGAACGGTGCGCGCATCGCTGCTCCTCGGGACTCGACGACGTTCTCCTGTGCAGTGCAGCAGACCGGCCGCCGCGTGCACAACGGATTAACGGCCCGCCTGACTGTGTACCGGCCGGGTGCGGGTACTCGGCGGGCGTGCTCGTGCGCAAGGAGCGGACCGTGCGTGACGCTCTCCCGGTGCCCGGCCGCCGGCACGACGCCGGCCGCGGCGCGGCCCGGCGGCCGCCGGGGGCACGCGCGCCCGACCTCCCCCTGTGCCGACCGCGACCACGCCCGCCGCGTCGGACGGAAACCGACCGGCCCACCACTCCGGCACCACCGGGTGGAATAAGCCCGCCGGGCGGCCGTCGGCGGGATCACGCGCGCCACGCCACCCGGACCCGGCCGCCACCACCCCGGCACCACCCGGCGAGAGGAGCCCGCCGTGCGTGACCACCGCCCCGCACGTGGCCACTGGCACACACCCCGCCTGCCGAACGGACCGGCGGCCGCCCGCCGCGTCATGCGCACCAGGCCACCCAGGACCCGACCGCCACTACGCCGCCTGCGGCGACGGAACGGACCGGCCACCACCCCGACCACCGGGCGCCGTGCGCGACGCCCCCCCCCCGCACTCGGACGCCTGTATGGCTCCGGCTGCGGCGCGGCCCGGCGGCCGCGACACACGACCGCCGCGTCGGGAGGAAACCGACCGGCCACCGCCCGGCCGAACGAGCCCGCCGTGCGTGACCACCGCCCCGCACGTGGTCACTGGTACACACCCCGTCTGCCGAGCGGCACCCGCTGACTGACCGCCCTCACCCATCCCCGCACCCGGCCGAAGGAGCGCATCGTGCGTGAGATTCTCCCGGTGCTCGGCCGCTGGTACGCGGCCCGGGTGCCGTTCGGGCTGGCGACCGTCGTGGACGTCAGCCGCAGCGCGCCGCGTGACCCGGGCGCGGCGATGGCCGTCGGCCCGGACGAGGAGGTGGTGGGCAGTGTGTCCGGGGGGTGCGTCGAGGGCGCGGTGTTCGAGCTGGCGCGGGAGGTCGTGGCGAGCGGCCAGGCCCGGCTGGAGACGTTCGGGTACAGCGACGAGGACGCCTTCGCGGCCGGGCTGACCTGCGGCGGCGAGATCACCGTGCTGGTGCGGGCCGTGACGCCCGAGCTCGATCCGTCCTTCGGCGCCGTCGCCGCGTCGGTCGCCGCGGCAGAGCCGGTGACCCTGGCCACCGTGACCGGCGGTCCCGCGGCGCGCGGCGCGGCCCTCGCCGTCTGGCCCGACCGGGTCACCGGCACGCTGGGCAACCGGGGCCTGGACGCGGCCGTGACCGCCGACGCCCGCGGTGAGCTGGCGCTCGGGGCCACGGGGCTGCGGCACTACGGGCCGCGCGGCCAGCGCCGCGAGGACGCGGTCGGGGTCTTCCTCCAGTCGTTCGCGCCGCCGCCGCGCATGCTGGTGTTCGGCGCGATCGACTACGCGGCGGCGGTGGCCCGCGCCGGCGACTTCCTCGGCTACCGCGTCACCGTCTGCGACGCCCGCCCGGTCTTCGCCACACCCCGGCGCTTCCCCGAGGGGGTCGAGGTCGTCGTGGAGTGGCCGCACCGCTACCTGCGTGAGACCGGCACGGACGACCGTACGGTGATCTGCGTGCTCACCCACGACCCGAAGTTCGACGTGCCGCTGCTCCAGGAGGCGCTGCGCCGACCGGCCGCGTACATCGGGGCGATGGGCAGCCGCCGTACGCACGACGACCGGATGAAGCGGCTGCGGGAGGCCGGGCTCGGCGAGGACGAGCTGGCCCGGCTGCGCTCGCCGGTCGGGCTGGACCTCGGGGCCCGGACGCCCGAGGAGGTGGCGGTGTCCGTCGCCGCGGAGATCGTCGCGCTGCGCTGGGGCGGCAGCGGCGCCCCGCTGACCGTGACGCGCGGGGCGGTGCACCCCCCGGCCCCCTGAACCGGCCTACCGTCGCGGCAGCCGGTGCAGCCGCACCTCGGTGAGGCGGCCGTCGGCGGCCGTGGCGGTCATGTACGTGCAGTACGGCTGGCGGCGGCGGTCGGTCGGGGAGCCGGGGTTGAGCAGGCGCAGGCCGGTGGGGGCGGTGGTGTCCCAGGGGATGTGGCTGTGGCCGAACACCAGCACGTCCAGGTCCGGGAAGCGGGCGGCGCAGCGTGCCTCGCGGCCCTGGGCGGGGCCCGTCTCGTGGACGACGCCGAAGCGCAGGCCGCCGAGCTCGGCGCGGGCGACCTCGGGCAGCCGGGCGCGCAGCTCGGGCCCGTCGTTGTTGCCGTACACGGCCAGGAGGCGGCGGCTGCGGCTCTCCAGCAGGTCGAGGGTGGCCGTGTCGACCCAGTCCCCGGCGTGCAGGACGACGTCGGCGCGCGGGAGCTCCGCGAGCAGCGGGCCGGGCAGCTCCTTGGCGCGCTTGGGCAGGTGGGTGTCGGACATCAGGAGCAGACGCACACCATCAGCCTAGGTTCCGCACAGCAGGGCGCACACGTGGTCCTCCTGGATGGTGCGCAGCCGTCCCGGCAGCTCACGGCGTGGCCGGCGGAGGGCGGACAGGGGCATGAGGGCCTCCCGCACGGGGGCGCACGGCAGGACCAGCCTGGCCCCCGGGCCTGCCCACAGCCCCGGACTGCTGCCACCTGCCCAACGCCTCGGCCCGCGTCCGCGCCGCACGTCGCACCCCGGGTCCGGCGAGGCGCCCGGGACCCCGCCGGGCACTCGGGCGGTGCCACGGGTCCCGCGAGGCGCCCGGAACCCCGCTGGACGCACACGCGTGCCGCCGGGCCCGCGCGGTGCGCGGGACGCCGCCGGGCCTACGCCCGGTGCCACCGGACGCCGGACCCGCGAGGTGCCACCGGACGCCGGGCCCGCGAGGTGCCACCGGACGCCGCCGGACACACGCGCAGTGCCGCCGATCCCGCGAGGCGCCCGGAACCCCGCCGGGCATACGCCCGGTGCCGCCGGGCAAACGCGGTGCCTCCGGACACACGCGCGGTGCCACCGGGCAGACGCGCCGCCGCCGTCGCCGGTCCGGCGCCCAACCCGCCCGCGTTCCCAGGCCAGTTGTCCCGCCCCGCGTACCGCCCGGTGGTGATCACGGCACGGTCTCGGGGGTGGTGGAATGGTGAATCACCACCCCGTGCAGGGTTAGCATCAGGCAACGCGCACCAAACCTGCACGTCAACGGCAAGCGACCCGAAGGGGCCCGGAATTCCGATGCCGGTCAAGGTCAGCGTCATCATCCCGGTCTACAACCCTGGGAGTTACATCGAGGACTGCATCTCCTCGTTGCAGCGGCAGTCGCTGCCGCCCGACGAGTACGAGGCGATCTTCGTCGACGACGGTTCCACCGACGAGACCCCGGCCCGGCTCGACGCGCTCGCCGCCGAGGACCCCCGTGTGCGGGTCATCCACCAGGAGAACTCCGGCTGGTCGGGCAAGCCCCGCAACGTCGGCATCGAGGCCGCCCGCGGCGAGTACGTCATGTTCGTCGACAACGACGACTACCTCGGCGACGAGGCCCTGGAGCGGATGTACGACTACGGCGTGGCCAACGACGCCGACGTCGTCATCGGCAAGATGGCGGGCAAGAACCGCGGGGTGCCGGTGGAGCTGTTCCGCCGCAACCATCCGCGCGCCACCGTCGACAACGCCCCGCTGATCGACAGCCTCACGCCGCACAAGATGTTCCGCCGGGCCTTCCTGGACCGCATCGGGCTGCGCTTCCCCGAGGGCAGACGGCGCCTGGAGGACCACGTCTTCGTCACCGAGGCGTTCCTGCGCGCGGACAACATCTCGGTGCTCAGCGACTACGTCTGCTACTACCACATCCGCCGTGACGACGCCTCCAACGCCGGTTTCCAGCGCTTCGACCCGGTCGGCTACTTCGCCAACCTGCGCGAGGCCCTCGACGTGGTCGAGCGCTACACCGAGCCCGGAGCGCTGCGCGACAAGCTGTTCCGCCGCTGGCTGCGTGTGGAGATGGTCGAGCGGCTGCGCGGCCGGCGGCTGCTGACGCTGCCGGACGACTACCGCAGGGAGCTGTTCGCGGAGATCCACAAGGTGGTCGTCGAGCGGTTCGGCCCGGGCGTCGCCGCCGGGCTCCAGCCGACCCAGCAGGTCGTCGCCGCGCTGACCGCCGCCGACCGGTACGACGACGTGGTCGCGTTCGCCGAGTGGGAGGCCGGCGTCGCGCCCAAGGCGGCGCCCGGCACGGTGGAGTGGCGGGACGGCGCGCTGCGGATCGGCTTCACCGCCGAGTACGCCGCGGCCGGCGAGCCGCTGGCGTTCCCCGCCGAGGCGGCCCCCACCCCGCTGGAGGACGCCCCCAAGGACGTACCCGCGGCGATCGCGTGGGTGACGGCTCAGACCGCCGTCCGCTTCGGCCAGGCCACCGCCGACCTGCTGCTGCGCGAACGCTCCAGCGCCGCCCAGTACTTCCAGCCGGTCCAGTTCACCCGCGAGACGGTTCCCGTGGGCGACGGCGAGCAGGTCCGGCTGGTGCTGCGGGCGACGGCCACCGTCGATCCGGCCGCGCTGCCGGGCGAGGGGGTCTGGGACGCCGTCGTCCGGGTCAAGCTGGGCGGCTGGACCAAGGAGTGCCGGCTCGGACCGGCCCCCCGCGCGAGCCGCCCCACCCCGCCGGCCGGGGTCGTCGGCGGCCGGGCCTTCCTGCCGTACTGGACCGAGCCGCACGGCAACCTCTCCCTCGACGCGGGGGCCGGCGGCAAGCGGCTCGGGCTGGGCGGTGTCCGGCACGCCGACGCGACCGTCTCCGGCGACCGCCTCACGGCCCTGCTGCCGCTGCACGTGCCCGGCGACACCGGCGTACGGCTCAGGCTCACCTCGTCCGGCAGATCGGTGCACGTGTCCGGCACGCTCTCGCCGGCCTCACAGGGGCCGGGGGCGCTGCTGGTGGCGACGCTGCCCTCCGCCCGGGCCCGCGGTGTGTGGCGGCCCGCGCTGTGCCTCGCCCCGGACGCCGCCGAACCGCGCTTCGTGACGCTGCCGTTCGCGCTGCGCGGCACGGCCGGCGGGGTGCGGGTGGTGCCGGTGCCGCGACCGGGTGCCGTGCGGAAGCTGGCGCGCCGGGCGCGGCGCGTGCTCGGTGCCGCGCGCCGAGAAGTGATGTCCCGCGTGAAGTCGTCTGGAGGACGGTGACGGCATGCGACCCCTGGGAATCGACGGCGTCTGGGTGCTGGAGCCCAAGATCTTCCCGGACGACCGGGGCAGCTTCCACGAGTGGTTCCGCGGTACGGACTTCCGCGCGGCGCTCGGCTACGACCTGCACCTGGCGCAGGCCAACTGCTCCATCTCACGCCGGGGCGTGCTGCGCGGGGTGCACTTCGCGGATGTGCCGCCCGGGCAGGCCAAGTACGTCACCTGCGTGCGCGGCGCCGTACTCGACGTGGCGATCGACCTCCGGGTGGGCTCCCCCACCTTCGGCCGGTGGGAGGCGGTACGGCTCGACGAGGACTCCCGGCACGCGGTGTTCCTCGCCGAGGGCCTCGGGCACGCGTTCATGGCGCTGACCGACGACGCCACCGTGGTGTACCTGTGTTCGGAGGGGTACGCGCCGGAACGCGAACACGGCATTCACCCGCTGGACCCGGCCCTGGGCATCGAGTGGCCCGAGGGCATCACGCCGGTGCTGTCGGCGAAGGACCAGCAGGCGCCGACGCTGGCCGAGGCGGAGCGCGCGGGCCTGCTGCCGTCGTACGAGGCGTGCCGCGCGTACTCCGAGGAGCTGCGCGGCGGGCAGGACTGACGGATCGGCCGGGGCGGCGTCGGCCGCCCCGGCCGCCGTCGCTCAGCGGCTGACGCCGACCTGCTGAAGGGCCCGGCGCAGCGGCTCCCAGCCGACGGAGCGGGGCAGGCCCCGGTTGCGGGCCTGGACGAGCGCGCGCCAGAAGCCGGCCCGCAGCAACGCCTCGGGCGGCACCGCGCCGGCCCGCTCCAGGATCGCCTCGGGCACCTTCTGCGGGTCGGGCACCTCGTACTCGGCGATGATCTCGTCGTACTTGTCGTGCAGCACGGTGTTCTTCGGGTCGGCGCCGAAGACCACCAGCTGGCCGGTGGGCTGGGTGTCGACCTGGACGGTCACCAGGTCCGGGCGGTACCGGTGCAGAATCTCGATGATCTTGTAGACGTCTCCGGTCCAGGCGTTGGTGTGCCGGTCGCGGGCCGCCTCGTCGACGCTGCGCGGCAGCATGTCGTCGAAGACGATCACGCTGTGCCAGTCGGAGTGCCTCTCCACGTTCATGAAGTCGCGCAGCGCGTACTCGAACAGGTGCATGCCGTCGATGAACGACAGGTCGAGCGTGGTGCGGCGCCAGTAGCCCAAGGGGCTGCGGCCGCGGCGCAGGTTGCGCAACGGGTGCCGGCCGCCCTTGAGGTGCTGCAGCGGGTTCTCGCGGGCGAAGAAGTCGTCACTGGTGGCCTTCACCAGGTGGACGTCGCACTTGATCTCCGTGACCACCTTGAAGGCCGGGTCGATCGCGATGCTGGGCACGCGCGACAGCCGCAGGCTGCGGCCGTCGTTGACACCGATCTCCAGGTAGTTGCGGTTGGCGCTGACCTTGTGCAGTTCCCGGAGGAACTCGTGGCGTTTCACGAAGGGGACTCCTTGCGGATACGGGGCAGTGCTTCGTCCAGGGCGGCACGCCAGTCACGCAGCGGGGGCAGGCCGGTCTCCTGCCACCTGTCGTGCGCGAGGGCGCTGTAGGCGGGGCGCGGCGCGGGCCGGGTGAAGGCCGCGCTGGTGGTGGGCCGCACCCGCTCCGGGTCGGCGCCGATCAGGCGGAACACCTCCCGGGCCAGGTCGTACCAGGTGGCCTCGCCGGAGTTGGTGGCGTGCAGGACGCCGTGCACGCCGGTGCCGACGCGCGGGCCGAGGTCGGCGATCCGCTCGGCCACGTCCGCGCTCCAGGTCGGCTGCCCGCGCTGGTCGTCGACGACGTCGACGGTGTCGCGGCGGGCCTCGAGGCCGATCATCGTGCGGACGAAGTTACTGCCGTGCACCCCGTACAGCCAAGCCGTTCTGAGGATCACGCTCGTCTCGGGCAGTTCCTCGCGCACGGCCCGCTCGCCCGCGAGCTTGGTGCGGCCGTACGCGGTGCGCGGGGCCGGCGGGTGGTCCTCCGGGTAGGGGGTGCTGCGGGCGTCGCCGGAGAAGACGTAGTCGGTGGAGACGTGGACCAGGCGGGCGCCGTGCGCGGCGCAGGCACGGGCCAGCAGCCGGGCGCCCTCGCCGTTGATCTCCAGTGCGCGTGCCTCGTCGGTCTCGGCGTCGTCGACGGCCGTGTACGCGGCGCAGTTGACGACGAGGTCGGGGCGGTGCTCGGCCAGGGCGCGCGCGGCGGCGCCGGGCCGGGTGATGTCCAGGGCGGCGCGGTCCAGGCCCGTGACGTGTTCGCCGCGCCGGGTCAGCTCCTCGACGACGTCCCGGCCGAGCATGCCGCCCGCGCCGGTGATCAGCCACCTCATGCGCGCTCCTTGGCGACGCGCGCCTTCAGGGGCTCCCACCAGGCGCGGTTGTCCCGGTACCAGGCGACGGTCTCGGCGAGGCCGGTGGCGAAGTCGTGGCGGGGGCGGTAGCCGAGTTCGTCGCGGGCCTTGCTCCAGTCGACCGAGTAGCGAAGGTCGTGTCCCTTGCGGTCCTCGACGTGCTCGACCATGTCCCAGGTGGCGCCGCAGGCTTGGAGGAGCAGGGCGGTCAGTTCCCTGTTGCTCAGCTCGGTGCCGCCGCCGATGTTGTACACCTCGCCCGGGCGGCCCTTGGTGCGCACGAGCTCGATGCCGTGGCAGTGGTCGTCGACGTGCAGCCAGTCGCGCACGTTGAGGCCTTCCCCGTACAGCGGCACCTTCCTGCCGTCGAGGAGGTTGGTGACGAACAGCGGGATGACCTTCTCGGGGAACTGGTGCGGGCCGTAGTTGTTGGAGCACCGGGTGACCCGCACGTCGAGGCCGTGGGTGCGGTGGTAGGCCAGCGCGAGCAGGTCGGAGGAGGCCTTGGACGCCGAGTACGGAGAGTTGGGGCTCAGCGGGTGGGTCTCGGGCCAGGAGCCGGCGGCGATGGAGCCGTAGACCTCGTCGGTGGAGATGTGCACGAAGGTCGCCACGCCGTTTCGCAGGGCCCCGTCGAGGAGGGTCTGGGTGCCGAGCACGTTGGTGCGTACGAAGTCGGCGGCGCCCTCGATGGAGCGGTCCACGTGGGACTCGGCGGCGAAGTGCACCACCTGGTCGGCGTCGGCCATCAGCTTGTCGACGAGGGGGGCGTCGCAGATGTCGCCCTGGACGAACTGCAGCCGGGGGTGGCCGAGTTCGAGGTTCTCCAGGGTGCCGGCGTAGGTCAGCTTGTCCAGCACGGTGATCCGCGGCGCGTCGGGCGCGTCGGAGTCGAGCAGCATGCGGACGTAGTGGGAGCCGATGAACCCGGCGGCGCCGGTGACGAGGAGGTTCATGAATGGATCTGCACCTTGCTGTGGTCTCCGAGGACGAGGCGGTGGGCGCTGGGGACGCTGGGCGCCGGTGTCACCTCGACGTGCCGGCCGATCAGCGAGGCCTCGATCCGGCCGACGCCGAGGATCGAGGAGTCCCGCAGCACGATGGAGAACTCCAGTTCACTGTCGGTGATCCGGCAGTTCTCCGCGATGGAGGTGAAGGGGCCCACGTAGGAGTTGTCGATGACGGTTCCGGAACCGATGACGACGGGCCCGACGATGCGTGAGTTGACGACCCGGGCGCCCTCCTCCACGACGACCCGGCCGATGGTCTCCGAGCCCTCGTCCACGTCGCCGTCGATACGGCGCGTGACGCCTTCGAGGACCGTGCGGTTGACCTCGAGCATGTCGCCGACGTTGCCGGTGTCCTTCCAGTAGCCCTCGATGACCGTGCAGCGCACGTCGGCACGGGAGTCGATGAGGTGCTGGATGGCGTGGGTGATCTCCAGTTCGCCGCGCCAGGAGGGCTTGATGGCGCGCACCGCCTCGTGGATCACGGGCGTGAACAGGTAGACGCCGACCAGGGCGAGGTCGCTCTTGGGCCGCTCGGGTTTCTCCTCCAGGCCGATGACCTGGCCGGAGGCGTCGAGTTCGGCGACACCGAAGGCGCGGGGGTCGGCGACGCGGGTCAGCAGGATCTGGGCGTCGGGGCGGCTCGTGCGGAACTCCTCGACGAGGTCGGTGATGCCGCCCACGATGAAGTTGTCGCCCAGGTACATCACGAAGTCGTCGTCGCCCAGGTAGTCCCGGGCGATCAGCACCGCGTGGGCGAGCCCCAGGGGTTTCTCCTGGGGGATGTAGGTGACCTTCAGGCCGAACTTGGAGCCGTCGCCGACGGCTTCCTCGATCTCGGCCGCGGTGTCGCCGACGATCATCCCGACGTCGGTGATACCGGCTTCCGCGAGGGACTCCAGCCCGTAGAAGAGCACGGCCTTGTTGGCCACGGGCACGAGTTGTTTGGCCGAGGTGTGGGTGATCGGCCTGAGCCGTGTTCCGGCGCCGCCGGCGAGCACGAGAGCCTTCATCTGCCTCACCTTAGCCGCACTGCGGCGGAACGGAACAACGCTTGTTTACTTGTTGATTACGCGGGGTTGCCGAGGCCGACGGCGGTCAGTCCTCGCCCCGGACGATGTGCCCCTCGGGTTCGGGGAGGGAGGTGGCGGGCGCACCGCGGTCCTCGACGGCGGGGAGCCAGGTCCGCAGGGCGGCCTTGCCCCGCAGCCGGCGGGCTCGCGCCCAGCCCGTCTCGGGCCGGCGGACGAGGGGCTGCTCACTGGTTTGTGAGGTCACGACAGATCATCTTCCTTCTGCTTCCGCTGCGGGGTCGGGTCCCCGTACGGGGCCCGGACAAACCCGCGAGGGGGGCGGCGGGGCGGGGCGCCACGGGCGCCCGCCCCGGCGGTGGTGCCGGGGGCCTCATAGAGGCCGAGCCCGGGTCCCGTTGGGCGCAGGTCCGAACTCTCCGTCCGAGCAGCGGGGCGCGGCCCCGACGGGCCGCGGACGGCGGCCTTGGGACCGGATCATCCGGCCCGGCCGGCTGCCGCCGACTCGCACGGCCTCCGGACAGGGGTGCCCCGTCCGCCGACACAGCGCGGCACGACCCGCCGACACGGCGCGGCACGGCCCGCTGGCGCGGCGCGGCAGGATCCGCCGACACACGCTGCACAGCCCGCCGACACGGCGCGGCACGATCCGCCGGGACAGCGCGGCACGGCCCGCCGACACAGCACGGCACGGCCCGCCGGCGCGGCGCGGCAGGATCCGCCGACACACGCTGCACAGCCCGGCAGCACAACGCGGCACCACTAACCCCGTACGAGAAGGCGTTGCGCGGGGTCGCGGAAGGGGGTGCGCTGTGACGTGGCGGGTCGGGTTGCGCCTATGCCCACCGGGCATGCGGGCCCCCTGGGCGACGGGGTTCTGCGGTTGCGCCCCGGGGAGATGCCCGGTTCACCAGGCGCGGGCCGCCTCCAGCAGGCGGTCGCGTACGAGGGTGACGTGCGGGTTGTCCGGGATGCCCGGCCGTTGCACCAGGAAGCCGGTGTTGATGGGGGTGTCCTCGGGCTCGTCGAGGAGGACCAGGGCACCGCGGGCCAGGGCGTCGGCGCACAGGTAGCGGGGCAGCACGCTGAAGCCCGCGCCGGCCGTGACCAGGGCGAGCACGGCCCTGAGGTCGGGCACGGAGACCGCGGCGTGGGCGGTCAGGCGTCTGCCGAAGACGTGCCGCCAGTAGCGGCGGACGATCGGCAGGTCCTCGGCGTAGGAGATCAGCGGCACGTCGTGCAGCGCGGCGGGGCCGTCGGCGGCGAGGCGGTCCTTGAGGCGGCCGGCCCAGACGGGCGCGGCCACCAGGACGAACTCCTCGTCCGTCAGCGGTGTCGCGGACAGCACGCGGCCGCGGGGCCGGGCCGTGGCGATGACGAGGTCGTGGCGGCCCGCGCGCAGTTCGTCCATGAGCGGATCGGTCAGGCCGGCGGTGACGCGCAGCCGTACTCCCCGGGTCACGAGCGGGGCCAGCGCGGGCAGGGCCCGGGTGGCCAGCAGTTCGGCGGGGCCGGCCAGGTGGACGGGCGCGGGCCGGGCGCCTTCGGGCGTGCCGTGCCCGGTGGCCGCGGCGAGCGCGTCGAGCGGGGCGGCGATCCGGGCCGCGAGCTCGTCGGCGACGGCGGTCGGCGCGACACCGCGCGGCAGCCGTTCGAACAGCTCGCGCCGCATACGCCGTTCCAGGGAGCGGATCTGGGTGGTGACGGTCGGCTGGGACAGCCCCAGCACCTGCGCCGCCGCCGTGAACGACCCGGACCGGTACACCGCCAGGAAGGTCCGCAGCAGGTTGAGGTCGGGCTGCCCGGCCGGCCCGGGCGGATCGCGGTGCGTCACACCGCCGAGCCTAGGGCACCCGGCCCAGGGACCCTCCTATGGACATTCCTATGGCAGACATTGACTCGGTCATTGGAAATGCGGGGGTCGGTGGTCCTACGTTCGAGACATCGTTCACAGCAGAGGAGAACCACCACCATGTCGAAGATCCTCTTCGTCGTCACCGGCGCCGACCACTGGACCCTGGCCGATGGCACGCAGCACCCCACCGGCTTCTGGGCCGAGGAGGCCGTCGCGCCGTACGAGGCGTTCCGGGCCGCCGGTCACGAGGTCGTCGTGGCCACCCCCGGCGGTGTGGTGCCCACCGTCGACCGGGCCTCCCTGGCGCCCGAGGTGAACGGCGGCCAGGAGGGCGCCGACCGGCTCGCGAAGGCGCTGGAGTCGTTCACGGAGCTCCAGCACCCCATCCGGCTGGAGGACGTGGACCTGGACGACTACGCGGCGGTCTTCTACCCCGGCGGCCACGGCCCGATGGAGGACCTCGCCGGGCACGCCGGCTCCGGGCGGCTGCTCATCGAGGCGCTCGAGTCGGGCAAGCCGCTCGGTGTCGTCTGCCACGGTCCGGCGGCGCTGCTGGCCGCCGTACGGGCGGACGGGAGCAACGCCTTCGCCGGCTACGAGGTGGCCGCGTTCACCAACGCGGAGGAGACCCAGGGCGGTCTGGCCGGCCGGGCGAAGTGGCTGCTGCAGGACCGTTTGAGCGAGGCCGGCGTGACCGTCCGGGCCGGTGAGCCCTGGGCGCCGCACGTGGTCGTCGACCGCAACCTGGTCACCGGCCAGAACCCGGCGTCCTCCGCGCCGCTCGCCGAGGAGCTGCTGAAGCGGCTCGGCTGAGCACACGCGCGCGTGCGGGAGCCGGCCGGCCCGGTGGCTCAGCGGCCCACCACCAGCTCGGCCCACACCTGCTTGCCGCCGCTGGCCGGCACCGTCCCCCAGGCCGTGGACACCGCCTCGACGAGGAGGATGCCGCGGCCTCCGGTGGCCTCCCAGCCGATGCTGGCCGGCTTGATGGGGGTGCGGGGCGAGGCGTCGGCGACCGCGAGGCGCAGCCGGTCGTCGAGGAGGGTCAGGTCCAGGCGGACCGGGCCGTCGGTGTGCACCAGGGCGTTGGTGACGAGTTCGGAGACGACCAGGAGCACGGGGTCCAGGCCCTCCCGCACGCCCCAGGCGCGCAGCGTGCGCCGGGTGAAGCGGCGGGCGTGCCCGACGGCCTGCGGCACCCGCCACACCGTCCAGCTCTCCCGCAGCGGGCGCAGCCGCATGCCGTCGTAGCGCATGAGGAGCAGGGCGATGTCGTCGCTGCGCGGGGCGCTGTCGAGCAGGGCGTCGGCGACGAGTCCGAGACGGCCGGGGTCGGAGCCGGACAGCTCCCGTTCGAGGCGTGCCATGCCCTCGTCGATGTCGGTCCCGGCGGACTCGACGAGGCCGTCGGTGGTGAGAGCGAGGACCGTGCCGGGCTGGAGTCTGAGCGGGCTCATCGGGAAGTCGGCCTGCCGCACCACGCCGAGCGGCGGTCCGCCCTCGGTCTCGGCGACCCGTGTGCTGCCGTCCGGGTGGCGCAGCACCGGCGGCAGGTGCCCGGCCCGCACGCACCAGGCGGAGCCCTCCTCCAGGTCGACGTCGACGTAGACGCAGGTGGCGAAGAGGTCGGTCTCCATGTCCAGCAGCAGGCGGTTGGCGCGGGAGACCACCACGTCCGGCGGGTGCCCTTCGGCGGCGTAGGCGCGCAGCGCGGTGCGCATCTGGCCCATGAGGGTGGCGGCGCCCGCGCTGTGGCCCTGCACGTCCCCGATGACGAGGGCGACGTGGTTCTCGGGCAGCGGGATGACGTCGTACCAGTCGCCGCCCAGCTCCAGCCCGGCGGTGCTGGGCAGGTAGCGGGCGACGGCCTTGGCGCCGGGCAGCCGGGGCAGGCGGCGCGGCAGCAGCTGGCGCTGGAGCATGCCGACCAGTTCGTGCTCGGCGTCGAAGGCCCGGGCCCGCATCAGGGCCTGGCCGGCCAGTCCGGCGGAGGCGGTGAGCAGGGCGCGTTCGTCGGCGCCGAAGTCGTGCGGGGTGTCCCAGCCGATGAGGCAGACCCCGGCCAGGCGGTTGCCGGCGGGCAGCGGCAGCACGGCGATGCCGCCGCGGCCGACGTCGGCGAGGGCGGGTTCCAGCGGGGCACCGGCGGGCCAGATGCGCGGGCGGCCCTCGCGCAGGGCGGCCGCGAGCGTCGGCATGGCGCGTACGGGCGCGTCGGGCCACTCGGTGCGCCACTCGCTGCGCCACAGCTCCGGCCAGGACTCCGGCTCGGGCGGGTCGAGGACGGTGACGACCAGCCGCTCGCTCTCCAGCTCGGCGAGCGCGATGCGGTCGGCCCGCAGCGGCCGGCGCAGCGCGGCGACCACGGCCTTGCCGACGTCGCGGACGGTGACCGCGGTGGCGAGGGAGGCGGCCAGACGCTGCACCCGGGCCACGTCGGTGATGTCCGCGCGCAGTGTGGAGGCGTCGGCGACGGTGCCGACCAGGCGGGCCGGGCGGCCCTCCCCGCCGGGCACCAGGCGGCCGCTGAGCCGCAGCCACCGGGGCGGCCCGGCGGGCTGCAGGACCCGGAACTCCAGCTCCCGGTCGCCGATGGACATGTGGTCGGCCTCGACCACCGACATCAGCGAGGGCAGGTCCTCCGGCACGGTCAGGCCGAGCAGGGTCTCGACCCGGCCGTCGAACTCGGCCGGGTCCAGGCCGAACAGGTCCAGCAGGCCGTCGCCGGCCCGGACGCGGCCGGTGTCCATGGCGAGGCTGAAGGCGTTCGGCTCGAGGTCCGTGCCCTCGGCGGCGACGGCCGGGGCGGGGCAGGCGACGGCCTCGGCGATGAGCTCCAGGCACTTGCGGGCGTCGGTGTCGAAGCCGTCGGGACGTTCGCTCACCGCCAGCAGGCAGCCGCCGCCGTCGCCGTCGCCGTGCACGGGCAGGGCCGCGAGGTGGAAGTCCCCCGTGGGGGCGCGGCGCGCATGGGGGTCCCCGGCGAGCTCCGCGGGGCCGAGCCACTCCGGCCGGCCGGTGCGGTGCGCCTCGGCCAGCGGGGACCGTCCGGTGACGGGATAGCTGTCGCGCACCCCGTACAGCGTCCTCGGCACGCCGGCGGACTCCACCAGGCACAGCGTTTCGCCGCCCTCGCCGGGCATGTACACGGCCACCAGGGCCGCCCCGGCGAAGACCAGTCCCTGTTCGAGGACGCGGCGCACCCGTTCGGGTGAGTTCTGATCGGCCGTGATCGCTCTGAGGGCACCTTCGGCACGCAGTGTGCGCGTGCCGCGTCCTTCGGCGCCCTGGTTTGCCACGTTGGCCATTACAGCGCTTATGGGACACCTGCGCAGCCTCTGTGGGCATTCCGTGGAGGCACCGGCGTGCGGCGGCTCGAAACGTACCGAACATCTCTTGACGCATGCGTTCCGCACGGGAAGGTCGTGACAGCCGTGACTGTCCGGGCCCGTCGGCCGGCTGGAAAGCTCGGTGCCGTCACGGAGGGGGACGCATGGACAAGCGGTACGAGGTGTACGCGCTGGCCGACCGGCACTTCTACGACACGCCGGACCGGCTGTCCCGCGCGGGGCAGCAGCAGGCGGCGCCGCTGTTCGAGACGGCACGCCGGCCGGTGCCCGAGGGCTGGGACGCGGCGCGGATCGGCGACTGGCTGACGCTGACGCCGCTCGGCCCGGACGGCGAGCCGGTGCCGGGTCCGGCACAGGGCTGGAAGATCCACGCCTCGGCCACCCGGGCCCATGCCGACGCCGTCGCGGCGATCGTGTGGGACTACTGCGTACCGCGCCGCATCCCGTTCAAGTTCGTGCCCGGCCCGCACCTGCTGCACCTGCGCAACACCAAGTACGCGCCGCGCGAGGGCAGCGGCAAGTTCGTCACCGTCTACCCGGACGGCGAGGAGCAGCTGCACCAGGTGCTGCGCGAGCTGGGCGCGCTGCTGGAGGGGTTCGAGGGGCCCTACATCCTCACCGACCTGCGCTGGGGCGAGGGCCCGCTGTACGTGCGCTACGGCGCCTTCGCGCGCTCGTTCGTCGTGGACGAGCGGGGCTCGCTGGTGCCGGCGGTACGCGACGGCGAGGGCAGACTCGTGCCCGACCGGCGCACCCCGTCCTTCCAGGTGCCCGAGTGGGTGACGCTGCCGGAGTTCCTCAAGCCGCATTTGGACGCGCGCAACACCACGACCGTGGGCGAGCTGCCGTACCGCATCGAGAAGGCGCTGCACTTCTCCAACGGCGGCGGCGTGTACACGGGGACCGACACGCGCACCGGCCGGAAGGTCGTGCTGAAGGAGGGCCGGCCGCACGCGGGCCTGGCCGCCGACGGCGCGGACGCGATCGCCCGGCTGGAGCGGGAGAAGGCGGCGCTGGAGCGGGTGGCGGGCACCGGGGTGGTGCCGGAGGTGCGCGACTGGTTCGAGCTGGGCGGGCACCGCTTCCTGGTGATGGACTTCGTCGAGGGCCGCCCGCTGAACTCGTTCTTCGCCGAGCGGCACCCGCTGCTCGCCCCGGACCCCGACCCGCGGCAGGTGGCCGCCTACACGGCGTGGGCGCTGCGGATCCACCGCAAGGTGGAGGAGGCCGTGGCGGCGGTGCACGCGCGCGGGATCGTCTTCAACGACCTGCACGTCTTCAACATCATGGTCGCCCCCGACGAGGAGTCGGTCTTCCTGATCGACTTCGAGGCGGCGGCGCCCGCCGAGGACAACGGCCGCCAGGTCGTCGCCCACCCCGGCTTCTTCGCCCCGCCGGACCGCCGCGGCCCCGACATCGACCGCTACGCCCTGGCCTGTCTGAGACTCGCGCTGTTCCTGCCCGTCACCACGCTGTTCGTGGTGGACCGGGGCAAGGCGGCCCATCTGGCGGAGGTGATCGCCGAGCAGTTCCCGGACGTGCCCCGCGCGTGGCTGGACGAGGCGGTCGCGGAGATCACGCGGGAGGTGTCCGGCCGGGCCCCGGCCGCGCCCTCCTCGCTGGTCGAGCCCGGTGACTGGCCCTACAGCCGCGACTCGATGGTCAAGGCGCTGCTCGCCTCCGCCACCCCGGAGCGCGCCGACCGGCTCTTCCCGGGCGACATCGTGCAGTTCTCCGACGGCGGCGGGCTCGGACTCGCGCACGGCGCGGCCGGGGTGCTGTACGCGCTGGACGCGGTCGGCGCCGAGCGGTACGAGGAGGGCGAGCGCTGGCTGCTGGCCCGGACCGCACCGCCCCCGGCCGGCACGCCGCTCGGCCTGTACGACGGTCTGGCCGGCGTGGCGTACGTCCTGGAACGGCTCGGTCACGTCCAGCGCGCGCTGGACCTGGTGGAGTCCGTCCTGGCGGAGCGCTGGCAGAACCTCTCCTCCGACCTGCACGGCGGGCTGGCCGGACTCGGCCTGGTCCTGGGCCATCTGGGCGACCGCACCGGCGAGAGCGCTCTGCGGGAGCGCGCCGACGAGGCCGCCCGGATCCTGGTGCGGCGGCTGGCCGAGCCGCCCCCCGACTCCCCCAGGCGGCGCGCCGGACTGCTGCGGGGCGCGAGCGGGCCCGCGCTGTTCCTGCTGCGGCACTACGAACGGACCGGCGACGCGGCGCTGCTCGAGGCGGCCGGCACGGCACTGCGCCGCGACCTGGCGGTCTGCGTGACCCGCGAGAACGGTGCCGTGGAGGTCGACGAGGGCTGGCGGACCCTGCCCTACCTCGGCGACGGCAGCGCCGGGCTCGGCATGGTCCTCGACGACCACCTCGCCCACGCCCCGGACGTCAGTGGGGAGTTCGAGGCGGCCCGCGCCGGCGTCCTGACAGCGGCCACCTCCCGGTTCTACGCCCAGCCCGGGCTGTTCCAGGGCCGGGCCGGAATGATCCTGCACCTGAGCCGCACGACCACGCCGGGCGCCGACGTCGACCGCCTGGCCGACCAGATCGCCGGGCTCGGCTGGTTCGCGATGGCGTACGAGGGCCGGCTGGCCTTCCCCGGCCATCAGATGATGCGGCTGTCCATGGACCTCGCGACCGGCACGGCAGGGTGCCTGCTGGCACTCGGCGCGGCGCTCGACCCCGCGTCCGGCGCCCACCTGCCGTTCCTCCCGCCGCTGCGGCGGCCCTGAAGACGCGGCTCCGCCACCGGCGGGGCCGTGACACCACCCCACGCGCTCCGCGATCCGGCGGAGCCGTGACCACCACCCCGTCCCCACGGATGATCACGGACGGACACCGAAAGGAAGGGAACACCATGGCACTTCTCGACCTGCAGGCCCTGGAGTCCGAGGAGCAGATGACCGGCGGCAACAGCACGGTCAGCCTGCTGTCCTGCATCAGCGCGGCCAGCGTTCTGCTCTGTCTCTGACGCACGGCGCACCCTCGAGGCCCCGGGCGGTCGCTCCCTCGCGGAGGGACCGCCCGGGGTCCGTGCACGGCATCCGATCCCGGAGGCGAAAGGGCCGTATGACGACGCCAGGCGACACCGACCCGGCGGCCCGGCACGCCCGCGCGCTGCTGCGCGACGCCACCCGCTCCAGCGGGCCGCACTGTGTGGCGCTGTGTCTGGTGAGCATCGCCGCGACCGGGGCCGGGCTGCTGCTGCCGGCCGCGCTGGGCCGGACCCTGGACCTGCTGCTGGCGCACGCCCCGGCGACCCGCTGGGTGCTGTACTGCACCGCACTGGTGCTGCTGCTCGCCCTGCTCGACGCGGCGCAGACGGTCCTGACCGGCACGGTGGACGCCCGTACCGCCGCAGGGCTGCGCCACCGGCTGACCCGGCACGTCCTGGGCGTCGGTCCCCGGGCCGCCGACCGGTTCGGCTCCGGCGACCTCGTCGCCCGGCTGGTCGGCAACGCCGCCCAGGCCGGCACGGCCCCCGCCGCCCGCGCCGCGCTGCTCGCCGGGCTCGCCGGTCCCCTCGGCGGCGTGGTGGCGCTCGGCCTGCTCGACTGGCGGCTCGCGGCCGTCTTCCTCACCGGAGCCCCGGTGCTGGCCCTCCTGCTGCGTGCCGTGGCCCGCGACACCTCCGCCTGCGCGGCGCGCTACCAGCGCGAACAGGGGAGGATCGCGGCCGCGCTGGCGGAGGCCGTCGAGGGGTTCCGCACCATCCGCGCGGCCGGTACGGCGGACCGGGAGACCGGCCGGATCCTGCGGCCGCTGCCCGACCTGTCCCGCGCGGGCCACCGCATGTGGCGGGTGCAGGGGCGGGCCGCCGGCCAGGCCGTCGCGGTGGCCCCGCTGCTCCAGCTCGGCGTCGTCGCCGTCGCCGGTGTGCTGCTGACCCGGCGGAGCCTGTCGGTCGGCGAGGTGCTCGCGGCCTCCCGGTACGCGGTCCTCGCCACCGGCGTCGGCGTCCTGGTCGGCCACCTCGCGGGCCTGGCCCGGGCCCGGGCGGCGGCCCGGCGCCTGGGCGAGGTGCTCGCCGAACCCGCGACCGAGCACGGCGGGCGGCGGCTGCCCGAGGGGCCCGGCCGGCTGGAACTGCGCGGCGTGACCGCCCGGCGCGGCGGACGCACGGTCCTCCACGGCGTCGACCTCGTGGTGCCCGGCAGGACGACCCTGGCGGTCGTCGGCCCCTCCGGCGCGGGCAAGTCCCTGCTCGCCGCGCTCGCCGGGCGGCTGGCCGACCCGGACAGCGGGGAGGTGCTGCTCGACGGCGTCCCGCTGCGCGACCTCACCCACGCCGACCTGCGCCGCGCCGTCGCCTACGCCTTCGCCCGCCCCTGCCTGCTGGGGGACACCGTCGAGGACGCCATCGGCCTCGGCCTGCCGTGCCCCTGCCCCGCCCGCGTCCGGGAGGCGGCCCGCACGGCCCGCGCGGACGACTTCGTGCGCCGCCTGCCGAAGGGGTACGCCACCGCGCTCGCCGACGCGCCGCGCTCCGGCGGCGAGTCCCAACGGCTGGGCCTGGCCCGCGCGTTCGCCCACGGCGGGCGCCTGCTGATCCTCGACGACGCGCTGTCCAGCCTCGACACGGTGACCGAACACCACATCACCCGGGCCCTGCTCGGCGACGGCCCGCGCGGCACCCGCCTCCTGGTCGCCCACCGCGCCGCCACCGCCGCCCTGGCGGACGCCGTCGCCTGGCTGGACGGCGGCCGGGTGCGGGCGGTGGGCCGGCACGAGGAGCTCTGGGCGGTCCCGGAGTACCGGGCGGTGTTCGGGGAGGAAGCGGCCGGGGCGGAGACCGCCGGCGTCCTCGGCACGGGAGTGCCGCGGTGACCGGCCCGGTTTACCGGCGCGGCCTGCGGTTCCTGCGGCGACGGTGGCTCGTCCTGCTGCGGCTGGGCGGCTGGTCCGTGCTGGAGAGCGCCCAGACCTTCCTCCTCGGGTACGCCCCGGCCCGCGCCCTCGACGACGGTTTCCTGCGCGGGCGACCGGGCACCGGGCTGGCCTGGCTGGCGGTGGCCGGTGCCGGTGTCCTCGTCGGCGCGTGGGGCACCGCGCGCGTGTACGCGGCCGTCGCCGCGCTCGTCGAACCGCTCAGGGACCGGCTCGTGACCCGGGTGGTCGCCCGTGGGGTGCGCACGGGGGAGGCGGGGACGCTGTCCGGGCTGACGCAGCAGGTGGAGATCGCGCGGGACACCTTCGCCGGGCTGGTGATGGTCTCCCGGTCCTTCCTGTTCACCGCCGCCGGCGCGCTGGCCGGGCTGTTCTCGCTCGCCCCGCCGCTGCTGCTGGTCGTCGCGCCGCCGCTGCTGGCCGGAGTCGCCCTGTTCGCCGTGACCCTGCGCCCGCTGGCCCGCCGCCAGGAGGCGTTCCTCGTCGCCGACGAGTCCCTCGCCGGGCAGCTGGCCGCCGTCGCCCCGGGGCTGCGGGACATCACCGCTTCCGGGGCCGAGGCGCGGATCGCCGACGGCACCGGGCAGCGGGTCGAGGCGGAACTGCGGGCGGCCCGCTCGCTGGCCCGCTGGGGCGTGGTGCGGGTGGCGTCCCTGGCGCTCGGCGGACAGCTGCCGATCGTGCTGCTGCTCGTCACCGCGCCCTGGCTGCTCGCCCACGGCGTCTCCCCCGGCGCCCTGGTCGGCGCCCTCGCCTACGTCACCCAGTCGCTCCTGCCGGCCCTGCAGCACCTGGTGCACGGCCTGGGCACCAGCGGCTCCCGCCTGGCGGTGGTGCTGCGCCGCCTGGTGGCCGACGACGCGGGGAGCGGACCGGAACGGCACAGCGACTGCGCGAGCCCCGCGCCGCTCCCCGCCCCCTGCCCCGCTCCCCCGGCCCTGTCCCTGTCCCGCGTCACCTTCGCCTACGGCCCCGCCAGTGCCCCCGTCGTCCAGGACCTCGACCTCACGCTGGAGCCCGGCACGCACCTGGCCGTCGTCGGCCCCAGCGGCATCGGCAAGTCCACGCTGACGGCCCTGGTCGCCGGTCTGCTCACCCCCGCCCACGGCACGATCCGGGTCGGCGGGCACCCGGTGCCCGGCCCCGAGGCCGCCGCCCTGCGCGTGCTGATCCCGCAGGAGGCGTACGTGTTCACCGGCACCCTCGCCGAGAACCTGGGCCACCTGCGCCCCGCCCCCGTGCCCGAGGAGGAACTGCTCGCCGCGGCCGAGGCGGTCGGGCTCACGCCGCTGCTCCAGCGGCTGGGCGGGCCCGGCGCCCCGGTGGACCCGGCCGCGCTGTCGGCGGGCGAACGGCAGCTGATCGCACTGACCCGGGCCTACCTGTCGTACGCCCCGCTCGCCCTGCTCGACGAGGCGACCTGCCATCTGGACGCCCGGACGGAGGCGCGCGCCGAGCGCGCCTTCGCGGCCCGGCCCGGCGGCACGCTGGTGGTCGTCGCGCACCGCGTCAGCTCGGCCCGCCGCGCGGACCGGGTCCTGGTGATGGACGGGCGGGACACGGCGTACGGCACCCACGACGACCTCATGCGGTCCTCGGCCCTGTACCGGGATCTCGTCGGCGGCTGGGCACCCGTACGCCCGCCGGGGCGGTCACAGCCAGCCCTGCCCCTGGGAGATGCGGATCGCGTCGATGCGGTTGCGGGCGCCGGTCTTGCGGGTGATGGCCGCCATGTAGTTGCGCACCGTCCCGTGGGACAGGTGGAGGCTTCCGGCGATCTCCGCGATGGACGCCCCCTTGGCGGCGAGGGATAACACGCTCAGTTCCCGGCGCGTCAGCGGCATCTCGGCGGCCTGGAGGAAGGCGAAGCCCAGCGAGTCGCTGACGAAACGTTCCTTCTGGGCGACGCGGCGTATGCCGCGCACCAGGTTCTCCGGGGAACCCTCCTTGTCCACGTAGCCGAGCGCCCCTGCCTCCACCGCCCGTCTCAGCAGGCCTGGCCGGTTCGCACCGGCCAGCACGAGCAGCCGGGGGGAGGCACCGTCCGCGCCCGGCGGGCACAGGTCGCCCAGGGGCGGGATTCCGTAGGTGTCCGAGCACTCCAGGTCCGCGGCGCAGACGTCCGGCCGCACGGACCGCACCCGGCCGGCCGCGCCCCGCCACGGGGTCTCCTCCACCGTCAGGTCGGGTTCGCGCCGCAGCCATTCCGCCAGTACGGATCGGACCAGACACTCGTCGTGCACCAGAAGCACCCGGATCACTGCCACCCCTTCAGCTGCGGTACGCCGTTCATGGTGTTGAGCGCGTGCCCCATTGTTCGTGACCATGACCGCCCGTGGGCGCGGAGATCCGGCCATCAGGGTGCGCGGGGGCGCGCACGCGGCGCCCGGGCACCACGGCGCGCATCGACTGCGGTGGCATGCATCGGGACACAGGGGGTACACGATGCGCCTTCACCGTGGGTGCCGGTGCCCCGCGTGTCCGTGACCGCAGGACGGCCACGGCACGGCCCGCTGCGGCTCGCCGTGCGCGACGAGCCGGCTGGGAGGAGATTTGACCCTGGGACCCGTCGCCCGGCCGTGCGAGGAGGTGGTCGGCGTGTCCGAGGGGCAGTCGTCCGCGCAGGCACCGGCGGCGGCCAGGAGGCCGGTCGGACGCCCGGCGCTGTCCCTGGCGCTCGCCGCGATGATGGACGACGTGCACGCCCACTCCGGCGCGGTGTACCTGCGGGCGCCGGACCAGCCGGTGCTGGAGATGGCGGTGATGGCGGGGCTGCCCCGGGCCTTCGCCGCGCCCTGGGAGCGGGTGGGGCTGAACGCGCCGATCCCGGTGGCCGAGGCGGTGCGTGAGCGGCGGCTGATCTGGGTCGGCGGCGAGGAGGACATGGCGCGCCGCTATCCGCGCATCGCCGTGGTGCTGCCGTACCCGTTCGCGCTGGCCGCCGTGCCGGTGGCGACCCGGACGACCACCTACGGCGCGGTCTTCGTGACCTGGCCGGGCTCGCACCCGCCGGAGCTGTCGGACCGGGAGCGGGATCACCTCACCGCGGCCTGCGACCGGCTCGCGGTGCGGCTGGAGCGGGCCGCGGAGCACAGCGTCGCCCCGCACCCCGAGCCGGACCTGGTCGGCGGCCCGCTGGTCGGCGGCCTGGCCGGCACGCTCGGCACGGTGGAGGCGGCCCGCATGGTGGGGCGGCTGCCGTACGGGCTGTGCTCCCTCGACCTGCACGGCCGGGTGGGCTTCGCCAACGCCGCGGCGGCCGAGCTGCTGGGCGTGCCGGTCAGCCGGCTGCTGGGCACCCAGCTGTGGACGTCGGTCCCGTGGCTGAACGACCCGGTGTACGAGGACCGCTACCGGGCGGCGCTGTTCAGCCAGCACACCGCCTCGTTCGTGGCGCTGCGCCCACCGGGTGAGTGGCTGTCGTTCCGCCTGTACCCGAGTACGACGGGACTGAGCGTCCGCATCAGCCGGGCCCGGGCGGTGTCGGAGATGAACCGCGCCGCGCCCGTGCCCGGCAGCGCGCCGTCCCGCCTGGTCAGCATCACGCAGGTGCTGAACCTGGCCGGTGCGCTGACCGAGGCGGTGGGGGTGGACGACGTGGTGCAGCTCGTCGCGGACGAGGTCGCCCCGGCCGTGGGCAGTCAGGGGCTGGTGGTGCTCGGATCGCGCACGGGCCGGCTGCGGGTGCTGGGGCACCGCGGATACCCGGATCCGCGGGTGGTGGAGCGGTTCGACGGGCTGCCGCTGAACGAGCAGACCCCGGGGACACAGGTGCTGCGGACCGGCGTGCCGGCGTTCTTCGAGTCGCGGGAGCAGCTGGACCACCTGTATCCGGCGCGGCAGGCCGCCCGGGACGGCTTCGCCGCCTGGGCGTACCTGCCACTGATCGCCTCCGGGCGGCCGGTGGGCACCTGCGTGTTCGCCTACGCCGAGCCGCATCCCTTCCCGACGGAGGAACGGGCGGTGCTGACCAGTCTGGCCGGGCTGGTCGCGCAGGCGCTGGAGCGGGCCGTGCTGTACGACACCAAGCACCGGCTCGCGCACGGACTCCAGGAGGCGCTGCTGCCGCACTCACTGCCGTCGCTGCCGGGCATCGAGGCCGCCGCCCGCTATCTGCCGGCCACCCAGGGCATGGACATCGGCGGCGACTTCTACGACCTGGTCCCCACCCAGGGGCTGGCGGCGGCGGTGATCGGGGACGTGCAGGGGCACAACGTGACGGCGGCCGGGCTGATGGGGCAGCTGCGTACCGCGGTGCGCGCGTACACGGCGGTCGGTCAGGCGCCCGCGGAGGTCATGCGCAGCACCAACCGGCTGCTGCTCGACCTGGGGTCCGACCTGTTCGCCAGCTGCCTGTACCTGCGGCTGGACCCGGCGCGCGGGCGGGCCGTGATGGCCCGGGCGGGGCATCCGCCGCCGCTGCTGAGGAAGCCGGACGGGCGGGTGCGGGTGCTCGACCTGGCGGGAGGCCCGCTGCTCGGCATCGACGCCTCGGCCACGTATCCCACGACCGAGGTGGACCTCGGCCCCGGCTGTCTGCTCGCCCTGTACACGGACGGGCTGGTGGAGGTGCCCGGGGTGGACTTCGAGGAGGCCCTCGCCGCGCTGAGCCGGCGGCTGGCCGGGGCCGGTGACCTGCCGCTGGACGAGCTCGCCGACCACATCATCCACCACAGCCGGCCCGACACGGACGGCGAGGAACGCATCGACGACATCGCGCTGCTGCTGCTCAGGGCCCGCCCGCCGGGCCCGTGAACCGCACCGCTGGTGGTGACAGCGCAACGGTCCGGCCCTCCCGCCGGAGGGCCGGACCGTGCACCGCCGGCCGGAACCGCGGAAGGCCGGCGGTGGCCGTGCGCGCCGGTGAACCGGCCCGGCCCCGCCACCACAGCCGGGTCCGGGCCGGCGTTCTCACCTCACCGGCCGACGAGGGTCAGCGGGTCACCGTCAGGCCGGAGCCGTCCGCGGCGCCCTGGCCGGCGTCGTCACCGGCACCGGCGGCGTCGTCACCGGCACCGGCCTCGTCACCGGCACCGGCACCCTGCCCGTTGCCGGCACCCTGACCATTGCCCTGGCCGTTGCCGGCGCCCTGGCCGCCCTCCGCGCCCTGGCCGTTCCCGGCGCCCTGGTCGCCGGCCCCGGCCTCCTGGCCGCCGGCCTGGTCGCCGGCGCCCGCGCCACCGCCCGCGCCGAGGGTGGCGCCGGTGGCCTGCAGGGCGGTGGTGACCGGCTGGAAGAAGGTCTCGCCGCCGGCCGTGCAGTCGCCGCTGCCGCCGGAGGTCAGGCCGATCGCGAGGCCGTCCCGGGTGAACAGGGAACCGCCGCTGTCGCCGGGCTCGGCGCAGACGTTGGTCTGTATCAGGCCGGTGACCGTGCCCTCCGGGTAGTTCACGGTGGCGTCGAGGCCGAGCACCTGGCCGTCGGCGAGACCGGTGGTGCTGCCCATCCGGAAGACCTCCTGGCCGACCGTGGCCTCGGCGGCCTCGGTGATCTGGACGGTCTGGTCGCCGAGGTTGACCTCGCTGGGCGCCTGGGTCGCGGGGTCGTCGTACTTCACCAGGCCGAAGTCGCCCTCGCCGGGGAAGACCGACTGGTCCACGGTGCCGATCGGCGCGCCGTTCTGCGCGTCGGACCACTCCTGGGCCGCTTCCGTGCAGTGACCGGCGGTCAGGAAGGCGGGCGAGCCGTCGGCGGCGGTGACGTTGAAGCCCAGCGAGCAGCGCGCGCCGCCGCCGAAGATGGCGTCACCGCCGGAGACGAACGTCTTGAAGGTGCCCTTGGACTTCTTGATGGTCGCCATGTCGGAGCCGAGGCTCCGCACGGTGGACTCAAGTCGGTCCCACTTGGCGCCGGTGACGGTGCTGTCCGCGGTCACCAGGATCTTGTTGGTGCGCGGGTCGACGGCCCACGAGGTGCCGGGAATGGTCGCCTTGGCCTTGAGGGTCCGGGCGCCCGCCTCCAGCTCGGCCAGGCTGTTGTCGACCTCGCGGACCTGGGCGCCGGCCTTCTTCGCCTGCACGACCACGTTGTTGTTGTCGCCGGGGACCACGTTGACGACGAGCTGCCGGCTGCCGGCGTCGTAGTAGGAGCCGGCGAAGGCGTCACCGAGGACACCGGCGAGCCGGGAGGCGAGATCCGAGGCGTCGGCCGCCTTCAGGGTCTTCGGCGCGGCCGCGGTACCGTCCGACGCGCCGTCCTGGGACGCGTTGGCGTGGGGGAGCAGGAGCGCGGCCGCGCCGAGCGCCACCACGCTGCCCGCCGCGATCGCGGCCTTGCGCTTCGGAATTCGCTTGTGACTCAAACTTCTCATCCTCCTGTGGGACCGGAGTCTGTGAGCCGCCGTTCGGCAGCTGTGGGGGGCGCCTGGATGGCTGTTGGTACGCACGGGCCACGCGGGGCGTTCAATTCCGTTTCCGGGCACGCGGATCGCGACAGCGAATCGGCCAACTCCCGCGTCCGGCGCGGGATCGGCGGGCACAATCCCCCATATGACGATGACCCCCGCGGAAGCCGACACGATCCTGTCCGCCCGTTTCGCCCCCTGGGTGCTCGACCTGGGGCTGTCGGCCGAGGCGGTGGGCGAGGACCGCGCGACATTGCGTCTGCCCTGGTCCGAGAGGCTGGCGCGGGACGGCGGCGGGCTGTCGGGGCAGGCGCTGATGGCCGCCGCCGACACCGCGACCGTGATCGCGGTGTCGGCGGCCCGGGGCGGCTACGGCCCGATGACGACGGTGCAGCAGTCGATGTCGTTCCAGCGCGCGGTGAGCGGTTCGGATGTCCTGATCGAAGCGGTGCTGACCAAGCTCGGCCGCCGGATGGCGTTCGCCGACATCACGCTGACGGCGGAGCGGACCGGGCAGCTGGCGGCCCGGGCCGGCGCGGTGTACGCCCTGCTGGACTGACACACTCCGCGTCCGGGCGGGGACTTTCCGTATCCAGGGCGGAAATGATTCCTGGCTTCAGGGAATCTGCACATCGAATACCCAACCCGGTCACGGGAGTCACGGCCGGCCGGGCAGCCGGCGGTGCCGGTCACGCCTTTGGGGAGGGAGTGCCGGATTCGCTGACAGCGATTCAAGAACGCGTGTGCGCCGATGCCGTGACGCTTGTGAAGAACTCCGCGCCGAGGTGTGCGCGGACCTGCACGGTTCGGGTGCGCTGCGACGTAAGTTGCCTGGTGGGACGGGTGGTTGATTGGAAGCGCGGACCGGCGGCGTGCTTTGATCCATCGCACCGCGGGGGCCACCCCAGGGCTTTCCGGAGACGGGCGCCCGGCGCTCGCGGTCGCGGCCGTCCATCTGTCCCCAGAGGGGGCCGCTCCCCCCTTGTGAAATATCCATACGAAGGGAAGTTCCATCATGAACTCCACCCCCCAGGTCGAGACCGTCGAGATCGCCGACGCCGAGCTCGACGCCGTTTCCGGTGGCCTGTCCGTGAACGCCGTGAACACCGTTACTGGCGCGGTGGACAGCATTGCCCCGGTTTCCGGCGTGGTCGGCACCGTCGTCGACACCGTCGAGGGCACCACGGGCCTGAACACGGCCCCGGTCACCAACCTGGTCGCCGGTCTCTGATCGCGCTCACGCGCCACTGAGTCCCGGAGCCGCAGCCGGCGGTTCCGGGATTCTCCCGTGCTGTCACGACGTCTTCTACGGGTGAGGGAAGTTCCTTGCAGTTCCGCCAACAGGCCCTCGCCAAGCTCCAGTCACCCGAGGAGCTCGACCTGCCGGTGCGTTTCGCCCGCCCGCAGGGCTGGCTCGTGCTGTCCGTGACGGTGGTCGCGATGGCGGCCGCCTCGGTGTGGGCGGTGACCGGCTCGGTGGCCTCCACGGTCAGCGCGCCCGCCGTCCTCACGCACGGGCAGGGCAGTTACGTGCTGCAGAGCCCCGTCGCGGGCCAGGTCACCGCCGTCCTCGCCGAGCCGGGGCAGCGGCTGCCCGCCCACTCCCCCGTGCTGAAGGTCCGTACGGCCAGGGGCGAGCAGGTCGTCCGTTCCCTGGACGCGGGCCGGGTCTCGGCGCTGGCCGCCAGCGTCGGGCAGATCGTCCGGACCGGCGCGGACGTCGCCGCCGTCGAGAAGGTCGCCCACGCCGGCGACCCGCTGTACGCCACGGTGTACGTGCCCGCCGAGAACGCCGCCGCCATCCCCGACGGCGCCGCCGTCGACCTCACCGTGCAGTCGGTGCCCAGCCAGGAGTACGGCGTGCTGCGCGGCCATGTGAAGGCGGTGGACCGCTCGGCGCAGTCCGCGCAGCAGATCGGCGCGTTCCTCGGGGACAGCCGGCTGGGCGAGCAGTTCACCGAGAAGGGCAGGCCGGTGGCCGTCACCGTCAGCCTCGACACGTCGCCGGGGACGAAGAGCGGCTACCGGTGGTCGTCCGCGGAGGGGCCGCCGTACAAGCTGACCTCCATGACCCTGGCCACGGGTTCGATCCGGCTGGCCGACCAGCACCCCGTCGATTGGCTGCTGCCGTGACCACCGCACCTCAGACCCGGGGCAGACGCCGTGCCGCCCCGCCCGAACGCACCGTGCCCAAGGCCCGCGCGAAGACCGTCCGCACCCCCACCGTGCTGCAGATGGAGGCCGTCGAGTGCGGCGCCGCCTCCCTGGCGATGGTGCTCGGCCACTACGGCCGGCACGTCCCGCTGGAGGAGCTGCGCATCGCCTGCGGCGTCTCCCGGGACGGCTCACGCGCCAGCAACCTGCTGAAGGCGGCGCGCAGTTACGGCCTGACGGCCAAGGGCATGCAGATGGACCTGGCCGCCCTCGCGGAGGTGAAGGCACCGGCCATCCTGTTCTGGGAGTTCAACCACTACGTCGTCTACGACGGCATGGGCCGCCGCTTCGGCCGCCGGGGCGTGTACATCAACGACCCGGGCAAGGGCCGCCGTTTCGTGCCGATGGAGGACTTCGACGGCAGCTTCACCGGTGTCGTCCTCGTCATGGAGCCCGGCGAGGACTTCACCCGGGGCGGCCGCAAGCCGGGCGTCCTCGGCGCGATGCCCGCCCGGCTGCGCGGTACCGCGGGCACCCTGCCCGCCGCCGTGCTGGCCAGCCTGCTGCTGGTGGTGGTCGGCGCGGCCGTGCCCGCGCTCAGCCGTACCTACATCGACGAGTTCCTCATCGGGAACCGGACCTCGCTGCTGGGCGTGCTGTTCACGTCCATGGCGGCGTGCGTGCTGCTCACGGTCGCCTTGACCTGGCTGCAGCAGGCCAATCTGCTGCACGGCCGGATCATCTCCTCCACCCTGTCCAGCGCCCGCTTCCTGCGGCACCTGCTGCGGCTTCCGGTGACGTTCTTCTCGCAGCGCAGCCCGGCCGACCTGGTGCAGCGGCTGCAGTCCAACGACGCCGTGGCCGAGACGCTGGCCCGTGACCTCGCGGCGGCGGGCGTGGACGCGGTCGTCGTCGTGCTGTACGCCGTCCTGCTCTACACCTACGACCCGCAGCTGACCTTCGTCGGCATCGGCGTGGCCCTGCTGAACATCGTGGCGATGCGCGTCGTCGTACGGCTGCGCGCGACCCGGACGGCGAAGCTGCGCGCGGACACCGCGCGGCTGACCAACACCGCCTACACCGGTCTGCAGCTGATCGAGACGATGAAGGCGACCGGCGGCGAGGACGGCTACTTCCGCAAGTGGGCCGGGCAGCACGCCACCACGCTGGAGGAGCAGCAGCGGCTCGGGGTGCCGAGCGCGTGGCTGGGGGTGGTCGCGCCGACGCTGGCGACCCTCAACAGCGCCCTGATCCTGTGGATCGGCGGGATGCGCGCCGTCGAGGGGCACATCTCGGTCGGTCTGCTGGTGGCGTTCCAGGCCCTGGTCACCCGTTTCACCGCGCCGCTGACCCGCCTCAACGGCGTCGCCGGCCGCATCCAGGACTTCGCCGCCGACGTGGCCCGGCTGAAGGACGTGGAGAACTTCCAGGCCGACCCGCTCTACGGCCGCCCGGGCTCCGGCGACTCCACGCGCCGCCTGGCCGGTCACGTGGAGCTGCAGAACATCACCTTCGGCTACAACCCGCTCGACAAGCCGCTGCTCACCGGCTTCGACCTGACGGTCGGCCCCGGGGAGCAGGTCGCGCTGGTCGGCGGCTCGGGCAGCGGCAAGTCCACGGTGTCGCGGCTGATCTCGGGTCTGTACACGCCGTGGGAGGGCGTCATCCGCATCGACGGGCAGCGCATCGAGGACATCCCGCGCGGGGCGCTCGCCGCCTCCGTCTCCTTCGTCGACCAGGAGGTGTTCCTCTTCGAGGGCACGGTCCGCGACAACGTGGCGCTGTGGGACCCCTCCATCCCGGACGACGCGGTGGTGGAGGCGCTGAGGGACGCCGCCCTGTACGACGTGATCATGCGCAGGCCGGGCGGCATCCACAGCAGGGTCGAGCAGGACGGCCGCAACTTCTCCGGCGGGCAGCGCCAGCGCCTGGAGATCGCGCGGGCCCTGGTGCGCCGGCCGAGCATCCTCGTCCTCGACGAGGTGACCAGCGCGCTCGACGCCGAGACCGAGCTGGTCGTCATGGACAACCTGCGCAGGCGCGGCTGTGCCTGCGTGGTGATCGCCCACCGGCTGAGCACCGTGCGCGACAGCGACGAGATCGTCGTCCTGGAGCACGGCACGATCGTCGAACGCGGGCGGCACGAGGAGCTGGTGGCGCGCGGCGGCGCGTACGCCGCGCTGGTCAGGGAGCGGTGAGATGACGACCGTGCACAGCGACGACTACGTCCTCGGCGCGCTCGGGTCGCTCGGCACCCGGATCGACTGCGCCGGGTTCACCCGCCTCGACCTGGCGGGGCCGCAGGTGCTGTGGCTGGTCGCGGCCGGTGCCGTGGACCTGTTCGCGGTGGACGCCGGACAGCAGGGCCAGTGGCACCACCTCGGGCGCCTGGAGGCGGGCTCCCTGCTGCTCGGCCCGGTGCCCGGCCCCCAGCACACGCTGGTCGCGCGCCCCCTGCGGGACTGCGTGGTGCACCGCATCGGGCTGCGCGAGCTGTACCAGGGCGCCGGCACCCAGACGTGGTCGTACGACGAGTACGGCAACCCGCAGTACGTGCCGCCGGCCACGAGCCCGCTGGAGTACGCCCTCGCCCTCGGTGTCGGCCGCAGTCTGTCGGTGCTGTTCCAGGCCCCCCTGGCCGAGCGGGCCGAGGAGGTCACCGACGACGACGTGTTCTGGATGCAGGTGCCGCCGGGCAGTGTGCAGTACGGCTCGCTGTACGGCGCGGAGGCCGCGGCCGACCTGCTGATGGACCCGGCGCTGTGGCAGTCCATGGTGGACCAGCAGTACCGGCTGCTGACCACCCTGGACCGCTGGATCGAGCAGCTGGAACACACCCACGCCTCCCGCACGGCCGAGGGCATCAAGGCCGGTGAGGCGGTGCGCGCCCAGGCCGACCGGACGCTGCTGGCGTCCATCGGCAAACGGTCCGGCCCCCGGGCGACCGCGGCCGACGCCGACGCGACGTACGCGGCGTGCAGACTGGTCGCCCAGGCGGCCGGGATCACTCTCGCCGAGCCCGCCCCGTCCGGTACCGGCGGGGAGCGGCTCGACCCGGTGGAGCGGATCGCCCTGGCCTCGCGGGTGCGGACCCGGGCCGTCCGCCTGGACGGCCGCTGGTGGCGCGACGACGTCGGACCGCTGGTCGGTCGCCGCGCCCTGTCCGGGGCGCCCGTCGCCCTGCTGTGGCGGCGCGGCGGCTATGTGGCGGTCCACCCCGCCACCGGCCGCGAGACGCCGATCGAGAAGGCCAACGCCGACGAGTTCGAGCCACGCGCGGTGATGTTCTACCGCCCGCTGCCCGACCGGCGGCTCGGTCCCCTGCGGCTGCTGCGGTTCTGTCTGCGCGGCACCCGCGGTGATCTGGCCAACCTGGTGATCAGCGGCCTGGTGACGGTGGCGATCGGGGCGCTGGTGCCGATCGCCACCGGCAAGGTGCTCGGCGAGTTCGTGCCGAAGGCGCAGACGGGGCTGATCGTGCAGGTCTGCCTGGCCGTGATCCTCAGCAGTGTGGTGGCGGCGGCGTTCATGCTGCTGCAGAACCTGACGCTGCTGCGTCTGGAGGGCCGTATCGAGGCCACCCTCCAGCCGGCCGTGTGGGACCGGCTGCTGAGACTGCCCACCACGTTCTTCACCGAGCGCTCCACCGGCGAGCTGGCCAGCGCGGCGATGGGCATCAGCGCCATCCGCCGGCTGCTGGCGGGGGTCGCCCCCACGGTCGCGCAGTCGGTGACGGTGGGCGCGATGAACCTGGGGCTGCTGTTGTGGTTCAGCGTGCCGATGGCGCTGGCCGCGGTCGGGATGCTGGTCGTCATCGCCGCCGTGTTCCTCGGGCTCGGGCTGTGGCAGGTGCGCTGGCAGCGGCGTCTGGTGGTACTCACCAACAAGCTGAACAACCAGGCGTTCCAGACGCTGCGCGGCCTGCCGAAGCTGCGGGTGGCGGCGGCCGAGAACTACGCCTACGCCGCCTGGGCGGACCGGTTCGCGCGCAGCCGCGAGCTGCAGCAGAAGGTCGGCCGGATCAAGAACCTCACCACCGTGCTCGGCGCGGTCTACCTGCCGGTGTGCACGCTGCTGATGTTCATGCTGCTGGCGGGCCCGGCGCGCGGGTCGATGTCGGCGGCCGCGTTCCTCACCTTCAACACCTCGGTGACGATGGTGCTGACCTCCGTCACCCAGATCACCGGCGCGTTCGTCTCGGCGGTGGCCGCGCTGCCGCTGTTCGAGGAGATCAGGCCGGTGCTGGACGCCACCCCCGAGGTGCGCAGCGGCAGCACCCGGCCCGGGCCGCTGTCCGGGGCGATCGAGGCGCGCCGGCTGTCCTTCCGCTATTCCGACGACGGCCCGCTCGTCCTGGACGATGTGTCGTTCGCGGTGCGGCCGGGCGAGTTCGTGGCGATCGTCGGCCCCAGCGGCTGCGGCAAGTCCACCCTGCTCAGGCTGCTCATCGGCTTCGACCGCCCGCTGTCCGGCAGCGTCCTGTACGACGGGCAGGACCTGGCCGCCCTCGACCAGTCGGCGGTGCGCCGCCAGTGCGGGGTCGTGCTCCAGCACGCCCAGCCCTTCACCGGCTCGATCCTTGACGTGATCTGCGGCGCCGAGCCGTACACGCCGGAGGAGGCGATGGCGGCGGCCGAGCTGGCCGGGCTCGCCGAGGACATCAAGCGCATGCCGATGGGCCTGCACACCATCGTCTCCGGCAGCGGCGCGATCTCCGGGGGCCAGCGGCAGCGGCTGATGATCGCCCAGGCGCTGATCCGCCGCCCCCGCATCCTGTTCTTCGACGAGGCGACCAGCGCCCTGGACAACGAGACGCAGCGCACGGTGATCGAGTCCACCAAGGCCCTCAACGCGACCCGCATCGTCATCGCGCACCGCCTGTCCACGGTGCTGGACGCGGACCGGGTGATCGTCATGGAGGACGGCAAGGTCGTCCAGCAGGGCCCGCCCGCCCAGCTCCTCGCCGACACCGGCGGCCGGCTGCACGAGCTGGTGCGGCGGCAGATGGCCTGACGGCGGCTGCCGGTGCGGTGGCGCGTCCTCGCCGCAGGCCGGATACGGCCCGTTGCTCCCTCGCGTAAATGGGTACCCACCGCGCATGCGAATCAGCGTGGTGGACGTGGGATCGAAGACGGTCAGACTCGTGGTGGCGGACGCCGAGGGCGGTGTGCCCCTGCCGGTGCACACCGCCAAGTGGCGGCTTCGGCTGTCCGAGCAGGTCAGGCCGGGCGGGCCGCTGCCCGATCACGCCGTGGCCCAGCTCGTCGACGCGGTCGCCGAGGCGGGCACGACCGCCGCCCGGTGGGGTGCGCCGAACCCGTTGGCGTTCGCGACGGCCGTGGTGCGGGGCGCCCCCAACCGTGACGAGGTGCTGCGGACCGTCCGGGCCCGCACCGGCGTGGAGCTGTGCACGCTGCCGGGCGAGGTCGAGGCCGAGCTGACGTTCCTCGCGGCCCGGCGCTGGATGGGGTGGCGCTCGGGGCCGCTGGCGCTGCTGGACATCGGCGGCGGCTCGCTGGAGGTCGCCTTCGGGCGGGGCCGGGTGCCCGACTTCGTGGCCTCGCTGCCGCTGGGCGCGCACCGGCTCACCCACGAGTTCTTCGACGGGGGCCTGGAGCCGCCGTCGCCCGAGCAGCTGCGCGCGCTGCGCCGCAGGGTCCGCCACCAGCTGCGGGACGTCGCGGCCCGGATCCGCTGGGAGGGCCCGCGCACCGCGGTCGCCACCTCCCGCACCTTCCAGCAGCTGGGGCGGCTGTGCGGGGCCGCGCCCGGACGCCACGGGCCGTTCGTCGAACGGGATCTGCACCGCCGTGACCTGCGGGAGGCCATCGCCCGGCTGGCCGCCCTGCCCGCCGTCGACCGCGCCCGGCTGCCCGGCATCTCCGCACCCCGGGCCGCGCAGAGCCTGGCCGGCGCGGTGGTCGGGCACACGGCGATGAAGCTGACCGGGCTGAAGGCGGTCACGATCTGCCCCTGGGCGATCCGCGAGGGCGTCCTGCTGCGCCACATCGAGGACGGCCCGTCCTGGTGGGCGCAGGTCAGCCGCCTCGACGAGGAGGAGGCACCGCCGAACCCCGTACCGCTGCGCGTCGCGTCCGCCACCAGCTGAGCACCCACACCTGTCGAGGAGGAGACACCGTGTCCGACAAGACCCACGGCGAGAAGCCCGAGACGGCCGTCGAGGAAGTGCTGCACGAGGTCGAGGAGGCGGAGCGGCGCACCCGGGACACCGGCGAGCAGCGCCGCCACCGGGGCGAGGCCGGCGAGGCCGTCACCCCGAACACGCGGGCGCAGCAGGAGTCCCACGGGGAGTGACGGCGAGCGTGGGCGAGGCTCGCGCGGCTGGTCCGGCGCGCCCGGGGTACCCGCGGCGCATGGAGCACGAGCACGAAGGACCACGGCTGCCGGCGCCGCGCGGGCCGCTGTCCGCACGCGTCAAGGAATACCTGCTGGGCACGGGCCCGCTGCCGGGCCCCGCCGAGTTCGCCGCGGCGGACGTCTACGGCGACGACGTCCAGCTGGCCCTGTACCTCTGCTACGAGCTGCACTACCGCGGCTTCGCGGGCGTCGCCCCGGAGCGCGAGTGGGACCCGGACCTGCTGCGGGTCCGCGCGGCACTGGAGCACCACTTCCTGTCCGCGCTGCGCGCCGACGCCCGGGTCCACGACAGCGTGCCCGACGCGCTCTCCGGCCTGCTGGTCGAGCCCGTCGAGGGCACCGGCGTCACCCACTTCCTGCGGGACGAGGGCGAGCTGTGGCAGCTGCGCGAGTACGCGGCCCAGCGCTCCCTGTACCACCTGAAGGAGGCCGACCCGCACGCCTGGGTGCTGCCGCGGCTGTGGGGACGGGCCAAGGCCGCGATGGCCGCGGTCGAGTTCGACGAGTACGGCGGCGGCCGGCCCGACCGGCTGCACGCCCAGCTGTTCGCCGACCTGATGACGGACCTCGGGCTGGACACGACGTACGGCCGCTACCTGGACGCGGCGTCGGCCGAGGCGCTGGTCACGGTGAACCTCATGTCGCTGTTCGGTCTGCACCGGGCGCTGCGCGGGGCCCTGGTGGGGCACTTCGCGGCGGTCGAGATCACCTCCTCCCCCGGGTCCCGGCGGCTCGCCGAGGCGATGCGACGCACCGGCGCCGGGCCCGCCGCCGAGCACTTCTACGACGAGCATGTGGAGGCCGACGCGGTGCACGAGCAGGTGGTGCGCCACGACGTCATCGGCGGGCTGCTGGAGGCCGAGCCGCACCTGGCGCCGGACGTGGCCTTCGGTATCGACGCCACCGTGTTCGTCGAGGACCGCCTCGCCGCCCGCCTGCTCGCCGACTGGCGCGCGGGCCGGTCCTCCCTGCGCACCCCGCTGACTCCCGAAATGGCCCATACATCCTGAATGCCGGGGTAGCTGGATTCCATGTTGTGGCTGATACCGCCGGGCGTGTACGCCCCGCAGGAGGACACCGAACTGCTGGCCGGCGCCCTGGCCGAGGAGCCACTGCCGCCCGGCGCGAAGGTGCTCGACGTGGGCACCGGGAGCGGCGCGCTGGCGCTGCGGGCCGCGCGGCTCGGCGCGCGGGTGACCGCGGTGGACGTGTCGTGGCGCGCGGTGTGGGCCGCCCGCCTCAACGCCCTGCGCGCCCGGCTGCCGCTGCGCATCCGGCACGGGAACCTGTTCGCTCCCGTGCGGGGCCAGACCTTCGACGTGATCCTGGCCAACCCGCCCTACGTGCCCTCCCCGGACACCGGCGGCCGGCCGCGGGGCGCGGCGCGGGCCTGGGACGCGGGCCAGGACGGCCGGCTGGTGCTGGACCGGATCTGCCGGGAGGCGCCCGCCCTGCTGCGGCCCGGCGGCGTCCTGCTGCTGGTGCAGTCCGAGCTCAGCGACCCCGACCTGACGCTCCAGCGGCTGCGCGCGGCTGGACTGAAGGCCGCGGTGACCCGCCGCCGGCGGATCGCGTTCGGTCCCGTCCTGCGCGGCCGGGAGCGGTGGCTGCGGGAGCGGGGGCTGCTGCCCGCCGCCCGGAACGAGGAAGAGCTGGTGGTCGTCCGTGCCGAACTCCCCGTCTGACGTCCCGCGCCGGATCACCGTCCGGCGCAAGGGCCCCCTGCTGGTGGAGGGCCCGGTGGAGGTGGAGCTCGAGGACGGTACGACCGTCCGCTCCGACCGCTTCAAGGTGGCGCTGTGCACCTGCCGCCGCAGCCGCCGCTACCCGTGGTGCGACACCAGCCACCGCGACCGGAGCTGAACCGCCGCGCCCCTGGTGACCGGGTGTGACGGTGGAGCCCGGAGGCCGGCGGGCGGCCCCACTCCGCCCGCCGGCCCCCTCGACGAGACCGCCGGTTCCCGTCGCCGCGCCTCGCACTCCCCAGTCACGGGGCGCTTCTTGCGCGGGAACCCTGCGATCCCGGTCTCAGAACGCGAAGACGCTCCAGCTGTGGGCGTTCTTCACGCACTCGTTGGAGAAGGTGCGCTCGTAGGAGACGCGCTGGCCCTGCCAGACGCCGTCGACGGTGACGACCACGGGGTCGTACTCCCTGGTGCACATCACGTCGTCCCTGGCACCCAGGGCGTCGAACTCGCCGCCCACATCGCTGAGTTCGGCGCAGGCCTGCGCGGCGGCCGGGTGGCTGCCGGAGGGCTTGGGGGCACAGGTCAACGTGACCGCGCGTTCCGGGGTGGCGGTGGCGGCGCTCTCGCCGTGGCCCACGGTGAGCACCAGGGCCGAGGGGGCGTAGAGCGCGGAGGGGGCACTTCCCGGGGCGGCGAGCGCGGTCCCCGCCAGGGGTGCGCAGACGGCGGCGGCCGTGAGGCCGAGGGTCGTGGCCCAGCGCGCGGTGTTCCGCATTGTGTGCATCCTTCCGCTCGTTTCGACAGGCGCCGGTCCGTGCTCGGTCGGTGCCGGGCCGGCGAGCGCGAGTCTGCCGAGTCCGCCGCGGAAACACACATCGACCCCATGGGTTTCAGTAACGTTCCGTATTGAATCAGTGGCGTGAAGTCAGGGAGCCCGGGCGGGGAAAGCCCGTAACTGAGCCCCCGCCGGGCGCACGATGTGGCCACATGGCCAGAACACACAGGTTCGGCAATAGGCCTGAAACATTCCGCTTCCGCCCGTCGGTGACTGCTTCGAGACCTCTTGTGTTCATGCTCGGGACGAGTAATCGTCATTACATGATTACGGCAGAACAGCGAGAGAAGCTGCGCGGCTGGTTCACCGGCCGCCTCCCCGACGACCTCTTCGAGGAGCTGACCGAGCTCACGGTCGACCGCGAGGAGATCACCGTGATCGGCCGCATTCCCGAACCGCGGCCGGCCAAGGATGCCTCGGCCGCCGAGCGGGAGGCGGCGGTCCAGGGCCGGATCCAGGAGTTCCGCGAACGCACCCGCGAGACACGGATGGCCGTGGCCCGCGAGGCCGAGCACGCCTTCCGGCGCAAGGTGTCCTGGGGCGTGGAGTGCGGTGGGCAGCGGGCCCTGTTCACCCACGTGGCCGCCCCGGTCATGACCCGGCTGCGCCAGCCCGAGCGGCAGGTCCTCGACACGCTCATCGCCGGCGGTGTGGCCCGCAGCCGCAGCGACGCGCTGGCCTGGTGCGTGCGGCTGGTGCAGCGCCACACCGACGACTGGCTCACCGAACTGCGGGAATCCCTCGAACACGTCCAGCGGGTCCGCGCCCAGGGCCCGGACGCGGACGCTCCGCAGGACGCCGCGCACGGCGCCGAGGAGGAGGACGGCTAGAGAGCGGTCGGTACCGTCGGGTCGACCGGAGCGGGCGCGACGACGGGAGGCGGGACGTACCGATGACCAGGCACTGGGCGGACTTCCAGTACGAGATCTACCTCAACGGGACGACGGGGGCCGTGCCGCGGCTGCCCACCGATCTGACCCGGCTGGAGGAACTCACCGAACGGCGGCTCGGGCCCGGCCCGGTCGGTTACGTGGCGGGCAGCGCGGGCGACGGCAGCACGGCCCGCGCCAACCGGGCGGCGCTGGAGCGGCGCCGCATCGTGCCGCGGATGCTGCGGGACGTGCACGAGCGCGACCTGTCGGTGGAGGTGCTGGGCCGCGCCCTGCCCGCGCCACTGGCCCTGGCACCCGTCGGAGTGCTGTCGATCATGCATCCGGACGCCGAGTCCGCCGCCGCCCGGGCCGCCGCCGCGCAGGGCGTGCCGTACGTGCTCTCCTCGGCGTCCAGCACACCGATGGAGCAGGTCGCCGAGGCGATGGGCGACGCAGAGCGCTGGTTCCAGCTGTACTGGCCCAAGGACCCCGAGGTCGCCCGGAGCTTCCTGACCCGGGCGCGGGCCGCCGGGTACACGGTGCTCGTCGTCACACTGGACACGCCGTTGCTGGCGTGGCGCCCGCGCGATCTCGACCAGGCGTACCTGCCGTTCCTGCACGGGGTGGGCACCGCCAACTACTTCTCCGACCCGGCCTTCCGGGCGGGCCTGGACAAGCCGGTGCACGAGGACCCGGACGCGGCGGTGGCGCACTTCGTGGGGATGTTCGCGGACCCGGCCAAGACCTGGCCGGACCTGGCGTTCCTGCGCGAGAACTGGGACGGCCCGATCGTCCTGAAGGGTGTGATGCACCCGGACGACGCCCGCCTGGCCGCCGACGCCGGGATGGACGGGGTGATCGTGTCCAACCACGGCGGCCGTCAGGTGGCCGGCGCCGTCGCGGCGGCCGACGCGCTGCCCGGTGTCGTGGACGCCGTCGGCGAGCGGCTCACCGTCCTGTTCGACAGCGGCGTGCGCACCGGCGCCGACATCGCCAAGGCCCTCGCCCTCGGCGCCCGGGCGGTCCTCGTGGGACGGCCGTACGTCTACGGCCTCGCCCTGGACGGCCAGGCGGGCGTCGAGCACGTGATCCGCTGTCTCCTCGCCGAGCTCGACCTCACCCTCGCCCTGTCGGGTCACGCCACCGCGGCCACGCTCGGCCGGGCGGACCTCGTCGAGGGCACCGGGTGAGGGCACCGGGTGAGGGCCGGGGCACCCCCCGGCCCTCCTCCCTGGCGGCCTAGAGGTCGGACGGCTCCGCGTCGCGTGCGGGCGGCGCGCCGGTGCCCGCGATGGACAGGGAGCCCTCGGCCGTCGCCACCGGCTCCGCCCGCCAGCGCTGGGTGGCGGAGCGGTCGCGGACCTTGACGACGAGGTCGGAGTCCGGGGCGTCGGCGGTGGGGGCGAGGGCGAGCCGCTCGTCCCAGCGGGGCAGCAGCTCGCCCTGCACGGTGAGGTCGTAGCGCACGTCGTCACCGCGTTCGCCGTCCGCGGCGGCACAGGTGCCGAGGACGACCACGCCCGCGTCCTTGTGGGAGTCCAGGCACAGCCCGGGATCGGCCACGCTGCGCAGCAGGCCGTCCTCCTCGTACGTCCACTGCTGGGTCCACGCCGACGAGCACGCCGCCGACCGCGCGGCCGTGCCCTCCTTGGTCTCGCCCCGGACGTCCAGGCACAGGCCGGTGGCCTCGTTGCGCAGCCGGGTCGGCGCCGCCGCCGTCGGGAGCCCGGCCGTTCCGGGTCCGGTCGCGGTCGCGCCGGGCGGTGCGGCCCCGCTGCCGCCGACCGCGCTGGTGGAGCCGGTCGGGTCGGCGCCCGAGCCGCCCTGCGAGGAGCCGCTGACGATCAGCACGGTGGCGAGCACCCCGGCGGAGACGGCCCCGACGCCCGACAGCAGCGCGCGCGAGGAACGCAGCACCTGAGGGATGCGGACGCCGCCCGTGGTGCGGCGGCCGGGCGCGGGGACGCGGGACAGGAGCCGGGGGCGGGGATCGCCGGGCGGTCCGCCCCTGCGGCGTCCGCCGCGGCGGCCGGCGCGCGGGGCACGGCCCGGGCGGGAGTCGAGATAGCGGCGGGCGCCCCAGCCGAGCACCGCTTCGGCGATCAGCGGGCCCAGCCCGCCCTCGAAGTGGCTCAGCTGCTCGGCCGCGTTCCGGCAGTGGCCGCACTCCCCCAGATGGTCCTGGACGTCCGGGAGCAGGGCACCGCCCCGGCGGATCGGGACGTCGAGGAGACGGTTGTGGAAGCGGCAGTCCTTGGTCGGCGCGAGTTCCCGATGGGCGTGTACACAACCCTGACGGAATGCGTCACGCGCTTGTTCGAGGACGGCCGACGCGGTGTCGGTGTCCATGCCCAGCAGACCGGCCGGGACGGTTATCGGTTCGGCCTCCACTGCGGCATGCCAGAGCAAACAGCGCGCGGCCGCGGGAAGCGCCTGGAATGACAGCTGGGCCAGCGCGCGGTTTTCGGGCGTCATCGACTTCGCCGCCCGCATACCCCGCCCGCCGGCGGGTTTGTGCAACTCCGGCAGAACAGCGGCTATTCGGTCGTCCGCGGCCCACTCCTGGACCGTGTCGCGCAGGGTCACCAGGAGCGCCGGGCGCAGCGCGACGGCGGACTCGCCGAAGGCGAGCCGGTTGAGGGTCCGGTGGAAGGCCGTGGAGGTGACCATGGCGGCGACCTGCGCCGACGAGGCGAGGCAGATGACGGCGTAGTCGTACACCGGCTGCCAGTGCCGCGACATCAGTAACGCGACGGAGTGGGCGGCGGCCTCACTGTCCGGGCGGCCTCTGAGCCGGGCGGCGAGGGCTTCGTCCGATTCCCCCGGATCCCCGCCGGGCGGGGGATACGGCGGACGAGGGGGGTGGGGGGTGGGCACTGAGAGGTTTCCTTCCCACGCGCACGTGACACACGGAAGTTCTGTCGCCGAAAAGCGGTCCCGGTCGCGGACCTCTTTCGGCGGGGCGCGGGGGCAGGAATTCGCCGGCGGCGAATCGGAGCCGGTTCATCAACGCGCGTGCGACACCCGGCCATTCCCCCCGCACGGGTGATTCACTCTCGCACAACCCCCACACGGCCAACAAGGCAATCGGGCAACCTGCGCGCCTTTGACAGAAAGTCAGTCACCAGACAAACCAGCGCCTCTCGTATGCGCTTTCGACCTGTCACGCACCCCGTGTGAATCGCACGCCCCTACCCGGTGCGCCGCGCACGCTCCCGGCGCACGCGCCGGCGTAGTGCACTGGGCGTGGCCCTTCTCAAAAGGCCAGCGTGCGGGACGGCGGCTCTCCTGCGCGCCATGGGCCGCCGGCCCCGTTCCTCCCGCCCTCGGCCGGCGGCCCCGGGGGGGCCGTCGCTTCTCAGATCTGCCAGGCGCGCAGCCGGTCCGCGGCCCCGTAGACGTCCGTCGTACCGGACATCAGATCGCGGGCCAGGTCGACGAGGGCACCGTAGGGCGGGTCGATGCCGACACCGCTGACGAACATGTACGCCACCGCGGTCGCGCAGGCGAAGCGGGCGTTGGCCGACGGCAGCGGGCGGAGCACCGCGAGGGTGTGCAGCAGCGCGGCGGCCCGCCAGGCCGGGTCGGAGTCCACGCCGAGGCGGGGCGGGTCGACGCGGTGCCGGGCGACGGCGGCGACCAGCGCGGAGAAGTCGTTGACGGTGGGCTGGTCCGGCAGGACCTCCTCATGACGCTGGAGCAGCCAGGGCACGTCGATATGGATGACGGGTGCCATCGGTCAGGCGGCCCGCCCCTGGCCCTTGCCGGCCGGTTCGTCGTCGGGGAAGGCGGCGGCGAACTCCTCGGCATGGGAGGCGAAGAACCGCCGGAAGGCCTCCGCGCCTTCCTGCAGCGCCCGGTGGCGGGCTATGTCGGCCGCGGCGGCCTCCCGCACGAGCGCCTTCATGGACGTACCGCGCTCCTTGGCGATCTGCCGCAGGTCCTCCAGCTCGCGGTCGCTGAACTCCACGTTGAGAGCAGGCATGCCCTCACGGTACCGCTCGGGTACTCACTCGTAAATACCCCCAGGTCAGATATGCCTTCCGGTGGTACCGGCCCATCCCGGGCAGCCTGGCTCCGGTGAGAGGCGCGTCACACGGGGACCGCCGACGGTCGCCGTCCGGCCGGTCCCGCCGTGCACAGCACAGGGCCGCCCGGGAGGGCGCGGTGGCACTCCCGAGCGGCCCGGTGGAACCGCTTGACGCTCTCCCCTACGCCTGGTCCGCCACGAAGGCGGCCATGCGGGTCAGGGCGGCGTTCCAGTTGATCGTGTGCTCGTTGGTCGCCCACGACTGGATGTCGTCGATGTAGCAGAACTGGCCGACACAGCCCTTCAGTTTCGCCTGCGCCAGCGGGTCCTGGATGCCGGAGTTCGGCCCGCCGGCCAGCGTGCCGTCCGGCGGGTCCGGCAGCGCCGGGTCGAGCTGGCGGGCATACCAGCGGCTGTGCTGACGGTGCGCGTTGACCTCGCCGTAGCCGGTGACGTACGAGATGTTCAGCGCGTTGCGGCCCAGGATGTAGTCCATGGACTGCAGGGCGCCGTCCCGGTACTTCGCAGCGCCGGTGAGGTCGTAGGCGGTGGCGAGGACGACCGCGTTGTTGAGGACCTGGTGGTTGGAGCCCCAGTCGTAGACGTTGTCCTCGGGTGCGTACGGCATGCCGTACGGGTGGGCCTTGAGGGTCGCCAGGTAGCGGCCGGCGCCCTGGACGACGGAGGCGCGGACCTTGTCCCGGCCGGGCAGCCTGCTCGGCACCAGGGCCAGGTCGAGACGTCCGGCGGCGGCCGTGCGGGCCCAGTCGAAGCCGAGCGGGCCGAAGATGTCGGCGGTGTGCACCGGGGAGTTCAGGACGTACTGCTCGAACTCCTTCTCGCCCGTGGTCAGATACAGCTCGGCCGCCGCCCAGTAGAACTCGTCCGTGACGGTGCTGTCGGGGTAGGCGCCGCCGCCGATGCCGTCGTCGGGGTCGGCGAGGATGCCGGGGTGGGCCAGGGCCGCCGTCCACGCCTTGCGCGCGGCGGCCAGCGTCTTCGCCGCGAAGGCCTTGTCGTACGGCTTGTACAGGCGGGCCGCCTGCGCCGCCGTCGCGGCCAGGTTGAGGGTGGCGGCGGTGGTCGGCGGGTGCAGCTCACGCGGCTGCGGGTCGTCGTGCGGCATCAGCGGCAGCCCGGTCCACTGCGCGTCGTGGATCTTGTGGTGGGCCATGCCGGCCAGCGGCTTGCCGTCCGGCACCTGCATCCTCAGCAGGAACTCCAGCTCCCAGCGGGCCTCGTCCAGGATGTCCGGGACCTTGTTGCCGCTCTCCGGGATGTTCAGGCTGCCGTCGCCGAGCTTGCCGGGCTGCCCGGTGCGGGTGTGCAGGGCGCGTTCGTAGGTGCTGAGCACCTCCCAGGTGGAGATGCCGCCGTTGACGACGTACTTGCCGTGGTCTCCGGCGTCGTACCAGCCGCCGGAGACGTCCAGCCGGTAGTCGCACTCACCCGGCCGGCAGGGCACGTCCGTGTCGCCGCGGTTGGGGGCGACGCCCACGTGTCCGGCCGGGCGGCCGTAGCCGGGGCGCAGCTCCTCGCGGATCGGCGTGCCGCTGCGCTGGGTGTAGTAGTACTTCGCCGCGTCCAGGCGCAGCCGCTCGTAGGCGCGGGTGCCGATGTCGAAGGGGCGACTGGTCTCGCCGTCGGCGACCAGGGTGAAGCCCGTGCCGCGCTTGCGGTAGGCGCCGAAGTCGATGGAGTGGACGTTCTGCCCGGAGGAGCCGTCGACCCCGCGTGGCACGCTCCAGCCCCGCGCGACCACCGCCCCCTCGGCGTTCTTCAGCTGCCAGGGCAGCTTCGCCGTGGCGTCGGTGACCAGGGTGGCGTTCTTCGGCCCGGCGGGCAGGTAGGCGACCTGGTTGACGCGGACCCGGGGCCCGGTGTCCGGTTCGTACTGCTCGGGCGGCACCCCGCCGAGCAGCGAGACGTCGTCCAGGCAGAACCGCCACGGGTCGGCGCTGCCGCCGAGCTGGAAGCCGACCTGGCCCTGGGCGGTGTCGACGGGCGAGGTGAAGGTGTAGGTGTACCTGTCGCCGGAGACGCTGAGCTGGGGAGTCACCTCGTAGTAGGTGTCGTACGGCGCCGCCGACAGGCCGACGATCGCCCGCACCACGTGCCCGGCCGGTGAGCCGGTCGCGCTGAACGAGAAGCGGTACGACTCCCCCTTCACCAGGGTGATGTCGTTCTGCCCGACGGCGGCGTCCCAGCGGTTGGCGGTGCCGCCGGGGACGTCGGCGCAGAGCTTGCCGTCGGACAGGCCTCCGGTGACGTTGCTCGTGGTCCACCAGGGGTCGGTGGTGGTGTCGAAGGTGCCGTTCTTGACCTGCTCGACCTCGTCGGCCCCGGCCGGGGCGGCGGGGAGGGCGACGAGGCCGGTGGCCAAGAGAGCTGTCAGGGACAGCAGGGCGGTACTGCGTCTTTTCACGTCTGGGCTCCTCGGTGCGGGAGTGCGGGTCGCGCTCGGGGGCATGCGTGGGAGCGCTCCCAGATGCGGACGCAGGACATGCTTGTGGCAGATGTGACACCGCGTCAACGGTCCGGACGGGACGGGTTGGCGCCTCTTCCCCGCCCGTCGCCCCACGTCGTCCCGCCCGGACCGCCGGCCGCGCCGCGCCGGCTCAGGCGGCCGGCGCCTCCAGCCGGCTGACGCGGATCGCGCCACGGGCCTCGTCGGGGTACCGGCTGGTCAGGGTGAGCCGGATCCGGGAGCCGCGCACGGCGCGGAAGGTGACGACGGTCGGCGCGTCGGAGGCGGTGGCCCAGTCGGTGCGCGCGTCCTGGACCGGCCGCCACGCCCGGCCGTCCCACACCTCTGTCTCGATCTTCGCGGGGAGGCTGTGGGTGGCGTCCACCGTGAAGAAGACGTCGACCCGGTCGAAGCGGCGGCTGCGCCCGTAGTCGACCGACACCCAGTCCTCGGTGCGGGCCCCGTCGAAGGCGGGCAGCAGGGCGGTGGCCTGCTTGTGGAAACCGTTGGACCAGCCGGTGGCCGGGTCGCCGTCGAGCATGGCGGCGGGCAGGGTGTCCGGGCGGCCGGAGAAGCCGGCGTCGGCGTGCGGGTAGGTGACAGGTGCCGGGTGCTCGGGCCGGAACACGGGCGGCGGGGTCGTCGCCCGGTCGGCGGCCGGGGTGGCGCGGACGGTCGCGGTGCCCGTGCGCAGCCCCTCGGCCCGGGCGGTCACCTTGACCGTGCCCGTCCTCGTGCCCGAGCGGACGATGGCGAGCGCCTTGCCGTGGAAGGCGGTGCGCGTGGTGGCCTGGTAGCGCTCGGCGCTCTCCTGCCGGCCGTTGTCGAGCCCGGCGAGCGAGCCGCCCGCCACGTCGAAGGAGATCAGGTGCCCGGCGTCGGGCACCACCACCCCGCGCCGGTCGACGACCTCGGCGGTCACGAACACCAGCGAACGCCCATCGGCCGCGAGGGCCGTGCGGTCGGGCGTGAGGCGTACCGCCCAGGGGGCTCCGGCGGTGCGCAGCACATCGGTCGCGACCGCCTTGCCGTCCCTGCGGGCCACGGCCTTCAGCTCGCCCGGCGCGAACGGCACCCGCCACGTCAGGTGCAGCTTGCCGGCGCTGCCGTTGGGGCTGGTGTAGCTGCCCGGGTAGGGCCCGTCGGTGAAGGTCTTGTCGTCACCGGTGGCCTCGGTGGTCTCCAGGTACTCCCGGCCGTCGACGGTCTTCTTGGTGTCGAACCGCCGCACGCCCAGCGACCTGCCGTTGAGGAACAGCTCGACGGTGTCGACGTTGGAGTACGCCCACACCTCCACGGTGTCGCCCTCGGCGTGGTTCCAGGTCATGGGCAGCAGGTGGACCATCGGCTCGCTGGTCCACTGGCTCCGGAACAGGTAGTACATGTCCTTCGGGAAGCCGGCGGTGTCGACCGCGCCGAAGAAGGAGGCCTTCACCGGGAAGACGTCGTACGGCGTCGGCTCGCCGATGTAGTCGATGCCCGACCACAGGAACTGCCCGGCGAACCACTTGCGGTCCCGGTCCTTCTTGTGGCCGTACTCCCCGCTCATCGTCCAGGAGGCGAGGTTGTTGTCGTACGACGAGGTGGCGCGCCTGCCGGGCGTGTGGTTCTCGCCGGTGTTGAGATGCTCGGGCTCCTGGTAGGTGCCGCGCGTGGACGTCTCGGAGGACGACTCGGACTCGAAGAGGAACAGGTGCGGGTACGCGGCGTGCAGGGCGTCCACCGACTTGGCGGTGTTGTAGTTCAGGCCCAGGCCGTCCAGCTTGGCCAGCATCAGGTCGGCGGCGGAGCCCCGGGCGGGCAGGCGGCGGTATTTGTCGGAGCCGATGACGATCGGGCGGGTGGGGTCGGCGGCCCTGATCGCGTCGATGATGCGGTCGGCCATGGCGAGGCCGGCGGTGGAGGTGGAGTCGGGGACCTCGTTGCCGATGGACCACATCAGCACGGCGGGCGAGTTGCGGGCCGCGAGGACCATCTCGGTGGTGTCCTGGTCGGCCCACGCGTCGAAGAAGCGGCCGTAGTCGTACCGGTTCTTCCCGGTGCGCCAGCAGTCGAAGGCCTCGACCAGCATGACGATGCCCAGCTCCTCGCAGACCTGGATCACCTCGGGCGCGGGCGGGTTGTGGGAGGTGCGCAGGGCGTTGACGCCCATCGACCGCATGATCTCCAGCTGCCGGCGGACCGCGTCGATGCTGACGGCGGCGCCGAGCGCGCCGAGGTCGTGGTGCAGGTCGACGCCCTTGATCTTGTGGTAGGTGCCGTTGAGGTGGAAGCCCTCGTCGGGGTCGAAGCGGAAGGTGCGGAAGCCGAAGACCGTGCGGTAGGTGTCGGTGGTGCGGCCGCCGACCCGCAGCTCGGTGTGCAGGGTGTAGCGGTGCGGGGCGCCGAAGTCCCACCGCTTCGGGCGGGCGACGGTCAGTTCGTGGGTCGCGGTCGTGCGGTCGGTGACCGCGGCCGTGGAGGACGTACGGGCGACCGTGCGGCCGTTCGGGGCGACGATCCGGGAGACGACCTCCACGTCCGTGCCGGTGCCCGAGGCGTTCACGACGGAGGTCTCGACCCGGACGACCCCCCGCTCAGCGGTGATCTCCGGAGTGGTGACGCGGGTGCCCCAGCGCGCGACGTGCACCGGCTCGGTGACGACCAGGCGGGCCTCGCGGTAGATGCCGCTGCCGGAGTACCAGCGGCTGCTGGGGAGCTGGTTCTGGACCTTGACGGCGATCACGTTCCGTGTCCGGCCGTCGGTGTGCAGCAGGTCGGTGAGGTCGAGGGCGAAACCGGTGTAGCCGTAGGGGTGGCGGCCCGCCTCCTCGCCGTTGCAGTAGACGTAGGAGTCCATGTAGACGCCGTCGAACTCCACCGAGATCCGCTTTCCGGCGAGGCTCGGCGGCAGGGTGAAGGCGATGCGGTACCAGCCGAGGCCGCCGGGCAGGAAGCCGGTGCCGCTGGTCGTGCCGTGCTCGGTGGTGGGAGTCTGCTCGATGCTCCAGTCGTGCGGGACGGCGACCTGGCGCCACGCCGAGTCGTCGTGACCGGGGGCGGCGGCGTCGGCGTAGGCGCCGGTCGGGTCGGTGATGCCACCCGGATTGACCAGTGCGAAGCGCCAGCCGTCACGCAGCGGGACGATCTGGCGGCCGGACGCGCCGTGCGTCGCCTCGGCGGACCACGCCGCCGGGGCGCCCACCAGCGCTCCGGCGGCGGGGGCGGCGGCGGAAGCGAGCAGTACCGATCTCCGAGTGACCGACATGGGCGGCTCTCCCTCAGTAGGGCCCAGAAGTACTCACAACTGATCGTGACCAAACAGATTCTGTCGGTGTGTCACATGCGCCCGTCAAGGGTGCGGCAGCGTCCTTCGCCCCGGACGTCCCCTGCGGTGCTCCCCGGCGAATGCCGGAGAGGGGGCCGGGACCACCCCTCCTCACGGGGGTAACGGCACGCGCGGGACTCCGACGCACTAGGCTGGAACGCCAGTGGCGCGGCCGTTCACCGAGAGTGTGCGCAATGGAGTGACGACGATGAGCCCGGACGATCCGTTCGACGATGCCGCGGCGGCCCGGGCCGTCATCGACGCCGACGGCACGCTCACAGAGTGGAGCGAGGGCGCCCGCCGCCTGCTCGGCCACACGGCCGCCGAGGTCGTGGGACGTCCGGCCGCCGATTTGCTGGCCGACGGCGGCGCCGGCTCGCCGCCCGCCCCGGTCGACGCCCGTTGGAGCGGCACGCTCACGCTCCGCCACCGCGACGGGCACAGTGTGGCCGTGTGGGTGCTCGCCCACCGCAGGCCGCCCGAGGACGGCGGCCCCGGCGACTGGCTCGCCGTCACCCCGCTGGAGGACTCCGGCCACGACCTCGTCGAGGATCCGCTGGTCCGCACGGCCCTGACGCAGTCACCCTGCGCGACGATGATCTTCGACGAGCGGCTGCGGCTGCGCGGCATCAACGACGCGATGGCCGACCTGCTCGCCCTGCCGGCCTCCCGGCTGCGCGGCCTGCGGCCCACCGAGGTCGGCGGCCAGGCGCCCCACGCCGAGCTCGAACGCCACATCCGGCACGTGCTCGCCACCGGCCGGCCGCACGACATGCAGACGTACATGAAGGCCGGCGGCGAGAGCCGCGCGCACGCCTGGCTGGCCCGCCTGGCGCCGCTCACCGACGGCGGCGGCCGGGTGCGGGGCGTGTGCGTGACCGCGCACGACTTCACCGAGCAGTACCAGGCGCGCGAGCGGCTCCAGCTGGTCAACGAGGCCAGCGTGCGCATCGGCACCACCCTCGACGTCACCCGTACGGCGCAGGAGCTGGCGGACGTGTGCGTGCCCGCGCTCGCCGACTTCGTCAGCGTCGACCTGCTCGACCCGCAGGAGTACGGCGGGGAGCCCCACGGCCCGCTGACCGCCCCGGTCAGTCTGCGCCGCGCCGCGCACCAGTCGATCACCCCGGGCAGCCCCGAGGCCGTGGCCAAGCCGGGGCAGGTCGACGTCTACCCGGCCGCCTCCCCGCAGGCCGACTCGCTCGTCGCGGGCCACACGATCGTCGCCTCGGTGCCCACCGGCGATCTCGACCAGTGGCTGGCCTGGGACGAGACGCGGTCGCGCCGGGTCCAGGAGTACGGCGTCCACTGCACGATGTCCGTGCCGCTCCAGGCACGCGGCACCACGCTCGGGGTCGCGGTGTTCACCCGCTTCCGCAACCCCGACGGCTTCACCCACGACGACGTCCTGCTCGCCGAGGACGTCACCGCGCGCGCCGCCGTCTGCATCGACAACGCGCGCCGCTACTCCCGCGAGCGGGAGACGACCGTCGCCCTCCAGCGCAGCCTGCTGCCCCGGACGCTGCCCAGCACCGCCGCGGTCGAGGCGGCCTCCCGGTATCTGCCCGCCGCCCGGTCGGGGGTGGGCGGCGACTGGTTCGACGTGATCCCGCTGTCCGGGATGCGGGTCGCCATGGTCGTCGGTGACGTCGTCGGGCACGGCATCCAGGCCTCGGCCACCATGGGCCGGCTACGCACCGCCGTGCGCACCCTCGCCGACATCGACCTGCCCCCCGACGAGCTGCTCACCCACCTCGACGACCTGGTGGTCCGGCTGTCGCAGGAGTCCGGCGGCGAGAGCAGTCCCGGAGAGGTCGGCGCGAGCTGTCTGTACGCGGTGTACGACCCGGTCTCGCGGTGCTGCACGCTCGCCCGGGCCGGGCACCCGCCGCCCGTCCTGGTCCGGCCGGGCGGTCCGGCCCGGCAGCTGGACCTGCCCTCGGGGCCCCCGCTCGGCCTGGGCGGCCTGCCGTTCGAGAGCGTCGAGATCGACCTGCGCGAGGGCAGCGTGCTGGCGTTCTACACCGACGGGCTGATCGAGAGCCGCGAGCGGGAGGTCGACGCCAGTCACGCCCTGCTGTGCGAGGCCCTGACCCCCGCCTCCGGCTCACTGGAGGAGACCTGCGACCGGGTCCTGCACGCCCTGCTCCCGCCGGGCGGCGCCGCCGACGACGTGGCCCTGCTGCTGGCCCGCACCCGGGGGCTGCCCGCCTCCCAGGTGGCGACCTGGGACATTCCCGCCGACCCGTCGCTGGTCTCCCCGGTCCGCAAGCAGGTGCTGGACCAGCTCGACCGCTGGGCGCTGGCCGAGGCCTCCTTCACGGCCGAGCTGGTGGTGAGCGAGCTGGTCACCAACGCCATCCGGTACGGCGCCCCGCCCATCCGGCTCCGGCTCATCCACGACGCGGCGACGCTGATCTGCGAGGTGTCCGACACCAGCCCCACGGCACCGCACCTGCGGCGCGCCAAGACCTGGGACGAGGGCGGGCGCGGCCTGCTGCTGGTCGCCCAGCTCACCCAGCGCTGGGGCAGCCGGCACACCGCCGAGGGCAAGACGATCTGGGCGGAGATCGGGCTGCTCGACGAGGAGTGAGCGCCCCGCGCCCCGCTCCGGGGTGCCGCGTGACCGGCCCCGCGGGGTCCGCTGCGCCGGGGCTCTCGTGAAGCTCTTACCAGCGCCTGGTTTGATGGGCCGGCACGGCATGATCACGTCCCGGAGGACCCGTTCTGAACACCCCGCTCGCCGAAGTCCTGTCCGTCGTCCTGCTGGTCGCCGTCCTCCTGTGGGCCGTGCTCCGCCCGCGCGGACTGCCGGAAGCCGTGCTGGCCGTCCCTGCCGCCGGGGTGGTGATCGCCACCGGGGCGATCCCGCTGGAGCACGCGCGGGAGGAGGCCGAACGGCTCGGGCCGGTGGTCGGCTTCCTGGCGGCGGTACTGGTGCTCGCCCACTTCTGCGACGTCGAGGGCCTCTTCACCGCGTGCGGGGCGTGGACGGCCCGGTGGGCGGCCGGGCGGCCGGTACGGCTGCTGACCGCCGTGTTCGCGCTGGCCTCGGTGATCACGGCCGTGCTGAGCCTGGACGCCACGGTGGTGCTGCTGACACCGGTGGTGCTCGCCACCGCGACCCGGATGGGCGTCAGCGCCAAGCCCCACCTGTACGCGTGCGCGCACCTGTCGAACACGGCCTCGCTGCTGCTGCCCGTGTCCAACCTCACCAACCTGCTGGCGTTCGAGGCGAGCGGGCTGAGCTTCACCCGGTTCGCCGCGCTGATGACGCTGCCGTGGCTGGTGGCGATCGGCGCCGAGTACCTGGTGTTCCGGCGGTTCTTCGACCCGGATCTGACGGCGCCCGTCCAGCAGGCCGAGGCCGGCGAGGCCCCCGCGGTGCCGCTGTTCGCCCTGGTGACCGTGGGCTGCACGCTGGCCGGGTTCGTGGTGGCCTCGGCGGTCGGCGTCACACCGGCCTGGGCGGCCCTCGCGGGTGCCCTGGTGCTCGCCGGCCGGGCGCTGCTGCGGCGGCGGGCCACTCCGCTCACCGTGGTGCGGGCGGCGGCCCCCGCCTTCTGCGCGTTCGTGCTCGCGCTCGGCATCGTCGTCCGGGCGGTGGTCGACAACGGGCTCGCCGGCGCGCTGCACCGGGTGCTGCCCGACGGGGCGGGGCTGCCCGCGCTGCTGGGCGTCGCGGCGCTGGCCGCCGTCCTCGCCAACCTCATCAACAACCTGCCCGCGGTGCTGGTCCTGCTGCCGCTGACCGCCGGGGCCGGGCCCGGTGCCGTCCTCGCCGTGCTGCTCGGCGTGAACATCGGCCCCAACCTGACGTACGCCGGGTCCCTGGCGACGCTGCTGTGGCGGCGGATCGCGCAGCAGGGCGGGCACCGGGCCGGACTCGGGGAGTTCACCCGGCTGGGTCTGCTCGCGGTACCGGCCGCGCTGGTCCCGGCGGTGGTGGGACTGTGGCTGTCCCTGCGGGTCGTCGGGAGCTGAGGGACCCGGGCGGCTGGGGTGTGGGTGCGCGGCCGTTCAGCGGCCGCCGCCTCCGTGGCCGCCGTAGCTCCCGTAGCCGCTACCGCCGCCGTAGCCCCCGTAGCCGCCATAGCCGTATCCGCCGTAGCCGTCTCCGTAGCCGGGCCGGCCGTTGTGGTCGTCCGTGGGGCAGGAGGAGCCGTAGCAGGGGGCGCCGGCCGGGTACGGGGCCGACGGGGCCGGTCGCGGGGGCGGCGGCGTGGTGGCCGCCCTCGGGGCGGGTGTGGGGGCGGGCGCGCGCGAGGGTGCGGTGCCGCGCTTCGGTGTCGGGGACGGGGCCGGGGAGGAGGCGTCCGCCTCCCAGCGGACCGCTTCCATCTGGAGGTCGGGCCTGGAGGTCTCGATCGCCCAGCGCTGGGTGTCGTCGTCCACCCGGTTCTTGACGACCAGGGCGCCCGAGCCGTCCGTCGCGGCGGGGGCCAGGGCGAGGTTCTGGCCCCAGCGGGGCACCAGGGCGCCCTGGAGGGTGAAGTCGTAGCGCACGTCCTTGGCGTCCGGGCCGGACGCGTCGCCGCACGGGGCCAGCCGCACCGAGTAGCCGAGGCGGGAGTTCAGGCACAGGGCGGGGTCGGCGACACTGCGCAGCAGCCCGTCCGTCTCGTAAGTCCACTGCTGCGCGGGGGCCGACGAGCAGGCGGTCAGCTCGGCCTCCGCGCCCTCGACGGCCTTGCCGCCGACGAGGCCGACGCACAGGTCGGAGGAGACGTTGTGCATCCGGCCGCGCAGGGCCCCGTCCACGGCGTCGCCCGCGCCGGCCCAGGACGGATCGCCGCTCGACGTGCTGGTGCCGGACTCGGGCGTCTCGGCGGGCAGGCCGTCGCCGGCCGGGGGCGTCCCGTCGCCGGAGCCGGCGGCGGCCCACAGTCCCAGCGGGAGCACGATCAGCCCGCCCACCGTGAGGATGCCCACGGTGAGGTTGCGGCGGCGGCCGGCGCGGCGGGCCGCCTTCTGGGCGGAGCGGCGGGCGGCGCTGCGCGAGGGGGACCGGGAGACGGTCGTGTCCGGGGCGGGGTGCGCAGCGGTGCCGGTGGCGGCGCGCGGAGCGGTGCGGGGGACGGGGGGCAGGGTCTCGGGTGTGGTGCGGACGGGCGGGCCGGGGAAATCCCCGGGGGCGGGAGCCGCCCCTCCCACGGGGTCGGTGAACGACTCGCCGGCGATGCGCTCGGCAGGGCCGCCGCCGGCACCCCCGGCCGGGTACGCCTCGGTGGCCACGCCCGCGAGGTGCCCGGCAGCCCCGGGGAACCCGTCAGCGGGCACTCCCCCGGCACGGCCGGCGGCCCCCGGGAACGCCCCGCCGGCCACTGACCCGGCCCCGTCGGCGGGCTCCGGGAACAGCTGCGCGGCGAGGGCCTCCGGGCCCAGCGGCCCGCCGGCGGCGGGGCCGGGGAACGCCTCGCCGGTTGTGTCCTGCGGGTGGGCCGCCGCAGGGCCGTCGGGGTCCGTGCCCGGCTCGTCGAAGGGGTGCTGCGCGGGCTCGGGGCCGGCGAGAGCGCCGACCCGGTGCAGTACGTAGTCGCGCGCTCCCCAGCCGAGCACCGCCTCGGCCAGGGCGATGCCGAGCCCCCGGTTGAACTGGTCGAGCTGGTCCGCGCCGTTCCGGCAGTGGCCGCACCCCTCCAGGTGGGTGCGCAGGTCGGGGTCGATGTCGACGCCGCCGCGCCGGCAGGTCACGTCCAGCAGGCGCACATAACGGCGGCACTCCTCGTCGGGGGCGAGTTCGCGGTGGAGCTGGAGGCACTCCATGCGCAGCCGCTCGCGAGCCCGGTCCAGATCGGCGCGGGCGTCGTCCTCCTCGTGGCCGGGCAGTGCGGCGGCGAGCGGTTCGGCCTCGACCTCGGCGCGCCACAGCAGGCCGCGGGCGGACTCGGGCAGCCGCTGGAAGGCGCCGGAGAGCAGACGCCGGTGGCAGGGCGGTTGCAGGCGGGTCGCGAGGCGCTCGCCGTCGGCCGTCTCGGCCAGCAGGCCGGGGTGGAGCATGTCGCGTCTGCTGTCGCCGTCCCACTCGGCGGCGATGCGGCGCACGGTGGCGAGCAGATGGGGCCGCCATGCGGTCGTCGGCCCGTTCTGCCGCAGCGTCTCGCCGAGCAGCCGTGTGAAGGCGGCGGTGGTGAGCATTCCGGCGGCCTGGGAGCCGTTGGTGCACAGCCGTGCGTAGGCGAAGGCCGCCTCCCAGTGCCGGTCCAGCAGTTCGCCGACGGGCTGCGGGGCGGGCGTGGCTCCCGTCCACTTCCTGAGCTCGGCGCTCAGTTGCTCGTCCGTCGCGGGGAACTGGCGGGCCGAAGCGGGAGAATGCGACAGGCCTGCGTCTTTCACGGCTGCATTCCTCTCAAGGACGTGCGGGGAAAGTCCATACCAGGGGTATGCGACCCGTCGGCGGTGCGACGGGAACCCGTCCCTGCAGGATTCGGCGCCCCGAAATCGCGCCGAGGACAGCTCTTTTGGAGCAGGGCACGTACGGGAGCGGCCTCGCGCATGCAGAAGGAGACGTATTGTCTGCACGCCGACAAGGCACACCTTCGCACAGCTCAACGAGCCGGAACAAGAGATCACGCCGTTTCGTGCTGTACGTACCTCACCTGCGGCTTTTGACAAAGAGTCAAGGGAGTGGCGCCCGGGCGATCACGCCCTGTCGGCGCAAGATTTGCGCAGCATATTACGGTCGCTCGGCGGCCGGCATCGGGGAACCATTGGAAACCTCGGAACGACTGCCCTAAGGGCAGCTCACGCCGGTCAGCTCCGCACCGGATCCGTGTTTCGGGGACTCCCCTACAACCAATAGCGCGGCCTTCTCCGGCCGGTGGGTACGCGTCACCGGGTCCGGTACGCGCCGGGCGGCACCTCGTAACGGGCGCGGAAGGCAGAACACCGACCTGCCCGTGGCACGCGCCGCCGCCGCCTCCGGTTTCGCCGGCCCGTTCCACTTACACCGCGCGACGCCCTCGGCTAGGGAGCGGGCGGCGACCGGAGTGGCAGGCCGCGGCCGGGGTCTGGCCTGTTCGGTGCCGCGTCGCCCCGCCTCCTCGGGGTAGTCGCACACAGGGCAAGCCCGAGGAGGAAGGACCGTCGTGGAAGGATCTTCACTGCGCGCAGTGGGATGGGCACGCTCGCTGCCGATCGACACCGAGGTGAAAGCGGCACGGGACTGGGCCCGTGACCACTTGGAGAGGCTGGGCTGGACCCGCACCGCCCCCGAGACGGTGGACGCCGTGCTGCTGACCGTCTCGGAGCTGGTCACCAACGCGCACCGGCACGCTCACAGCGACGCCCAGCTGATCCTGTCGTGGGACAACGAGTGCCTGCACATCGCGGTGCACGACAACTCCACCGACCTGCCCGCACCCCGCGCGCCCAGCACGGAACGCCTCGGCGGGCGCGGCATGCTCCTCGTCGACGCGCTGGCCGACGAGTGGGACTCCCGCCCCTGCCCGCACGGCAAGGCCGTCACGGCCTGCTTCCGCGGGCCCGCGGCGGGCGGGCGGGACCACTGAGCCGGCCGGGGGCCCGGCGGGGCGGCGTCAGCGCTCGGCCGGTTCCACCTGGCCGGGGGCCGGGCCGGGCGGTGTCAGCGCCCAGCGGATCCCGGCGGTCACCGCGGTACCGAAGGGGCGTACGCACAGCCCCTCGGCCGGGGGGATCCGGGGGAGCCGCAGCGCCCGCGCGGCCCAGACCGGCAGCAGGCACACGGCGTTGGCGGCGATGACCGCGTACGGGAGACGCGCCAGGGCGGGCACGGGCGGGGTGAGCAGCAGGAAGCGGGCCGCGTCGCGTGCCTCGGCGGTGGCCCGCAGCTCCGCGCGGTAGGCGGCGAGGCGCGCCGTGAGCTCCGCCCGGTTCGTCGGCGGGTCGGCGACGCCCAGTGCCCTGGCGATACGGGCCATGTCGGCCACGTAGCCGTCGCACCCGGCGTCGTCCAGGGGGCGGGCGCCATAGCGCTGGTGCGCGCGCAGGAAGCTGTCGGTCTCCGCGAGGTGCACCCAGCACAGCAGGTGCGGGTCGGCGGCGCAGTAGGCCTGCCCGTCGGTGGTGGTGCCGCGCACCGTGTCGTGGACGGCCCTGACCCGGTCGCAGGCCCGCTGGGCGCTGTCCGCGGGACCGTAGGTGGTGACGGCCAGGAAGGTACTGGTGCGCTGCAGCCGCCCCCAGGGGTCCCCGCGGAATCCCGAGTGTCCCGCAACGGCGGCCATGGCCAGCGGGTGCAGGGACTGCATCAGCAGGGCCGTCAGGCCGCCGATGAACATGGCGGCGTCCCCGTGCACCCGGCGCACGGGCCGCTCGGGGCCGAACCAGCGCGGACCGGGTGTGTCGTGGATGCGGGCCCGGGTGGCGGGGCCCTCCGGGCCGGCCACCCGGGAGAAGATCGCCCGGCCGAGCCGGTCACGCAGGCCCAGGGCGTCGTCCGGGGACAGTCCCATGGCGGTCACCTCCGTTCCGCCGGGCGCAGGCCTCCCGCACGTCGGCGAACATGTCGAACACCTGGTCGAGGCCGGTCATCCGCAAGATCCGGGCCGTTTTGTCCGGTACGGCCGCCAGGGCGAATCCGGCGTGCGCGGCGAGCGCCTGGTTGCGCAGGGCGAGCAGGGCGGTCAGGCCGCTGGAGTCGCAAAAGCGCATGCCGCTCAGATCGACCAGCAGCAGCCGGCCCGGTGGCAGGAGCACCTCCCGTGCGACCTGGCGCAGCTCAGCAGCGGTGCGGTGGGGGGGGGGGGCCCCCCCCCCCCCCCCCGGGGCGCGCGGGCGGGGGGGCCTGGGGGTAGAGCTGCGGCTGGGCGGCGGCAGGCCGGGGCGAGGCGGACGGGGCGGGCCGCGGGCGGCCCC
>NZ_JBFATS010000012.1:117681-262998 GCF_040678435.1 Streptomyces sp. NPDC052682
CGTAACCTTCCCCCCGGCCGCGCGGGGCGGGGGGGGGCCCCCCCGCCCGGCGCGCCGGGCCCCGCCGCGCGGGGGGGGGGGGGGGGGGGCCCCCCCCCCCCCCCCCCCACGGGGCCGGTCGGTCGTGTCGTCGTGGTGATGGTCATCGTCATGGGCGTCGGCTGTCGGTCAGGAGGCGGACGGGGCGGGCCGCGTGCGGCCGAGGGCGAGCAGGGCGGTGTCGTCGTCGACTCCGTCACCGAGGCCTTCGAGCAGGGCGCCCAGCGCGTCGATCACCGTGCGCGGGGCGGCGGGAGCCAGCTCGGCGGCGAACGAACGCAGCGCCTCGTAGCCGTACAGGGCGTGCCTGCGCCCCGTCCTCTCCCCCGTGCGCGCCTCGGTGAGGCCGTCGGTGTAGAGCAGCAGGGTCTCGCCGGGGCCGAGCGTGGTGCGGACACTGCTGAACGACGCGTCGGGCAGCGCTCCCACCAGCAGTCCTCCGGGGGTCGGCAGATAGTCGGCCCGCCCGTCGTCCCGCAGGACCAGGGCCGGGGGGTGCCCGCCGGCGGCCATCCGTACGCCGACGCTGTCGCCCTCGGGCTGCAGGACGCCGAAGATCGCGGTGCAGTACCGGGGGTCCTCCCGGGTGTAGCGGTCCAGGAGTACGGCGTTGAGGGTCGCGAGAGCGGCCTCGGGCTCCGCGTCGTGCAGGGCGGCGGCCCGCAGGGTGTAACGGACCAGGGAGGTCACGGCCGCGGCCTGGGGGCCCTTGCCGCAGACGTCACCGAGGAAGAAGGCGAAACGCCCGTCGCCCAGCTCGAACAGGTCGTAGAAGTCGCCGCCGAGCTCCATCGGGGAAGCCGTGTGGTAGTAACAGGCGGCCTCCATGTCCGGCACGTCGGGCAGGCTCGCCGGGAGCAGGCTCTGCTGGAGCACGGCCAGGGCCTCGCGCAGCTGCTCGCGGTCGGCCTCCGCCTGCCGGCGGGCTTCCTCGGCCGCGCGGCGGGCCCGCAGCAGCTCGGTCTCGTAGGCGCGCCGGTCGGTGGCGTCGAAGACGGTCGTACGGATCAGCAGCGGCTGGCCGTCGTGCCCGGTCTTCACGCTGGAGGTCACCAGCACGGGCAGCCGTGAGCCGTCCGCCGCCTTCATCTCCAGGGCGATGCCGCCGACCTGGCCCTGCATACGCAGCAGCGGGGCGAAGTGCGTCTCGTGGTAGAGCCGGCCCCCCACGGTCAGCAGGTCGCTGAAGTGTCTGCGGCCCACGATCTCCTCGCGGGAGAGCCCGAGCCAGTCCAGCAAAGTGGTGTTGATCTTGGCTATCGTGCCGTCCATCAGCGTGGACAGATAGCCGCAGGGGGCGGACTCGTAGAGCTCCTCCGCGCTGTCCTCCAGCAGGGCGGTGAACTCCGCGTTGACGAAGGGGTCGCGTCCGCCGGACGGGCCGGTGCCCGAGGGACACATCACGCCAGTTCTTTCACGAAGGCTGCTATGGCGTCGGCGGTGGCTTCCGGGGCGCTCAGCTGGGGACAGTGGCCGGTGGCGGCGAGGGTGACCAGACGGCTGCCGGGGACGGCCGCGTGCACGTAGGCCCCGACCTCCCGGGGGGCGATCGCGTCGTGCTCGCACTCCAGGATCAGCGTGGGCACGGCCACCGATTCCAGGTCCCGGCGGCTGTCGGACAGGAACGTGGTCCGCGCGAAGACGCGGGCGATCTGCGGGTCGGTGGCGCAGAAGCTGTTGGTGAGTTCCTCGCCCAGCTCCGGCCGGTCCGGGTTGCCCATGATGACCGGGGCCATGGCCGCCGACCAGCCGAGGTAGTTCGCCTCCAGCGACTCCAGCAGTTCGTCGATGTCGGCCGCGCTGAAGCCGCCGCGGTAGTCGTCCTGGTCGATGTAGCAGGGCGAGGGGCAGACCATCACCAGGGAGCCGAGGCGGTCGGGGGCCTGGCGGGCGGCCAGCACCCCGACCATGGAGCTGACGGAGTGCCCCACGAGCACGGCTTCCCGCAGGTCCAGCTCCTCGCAGACCTCCACGACGTCGCGGGCGTAGCCGTCGAGCGTGGCGTAGCGCTCCTCCCGCCAGGCCGACAGGTCCGAACGGCCTGAGCCGACGTAGTCGAACAGCACGACGCGGAAGTGCTCCGCCAGTGCCGGAACGACCAGGCGCCACATGTTCTGGTCGCAGCCGAAGCCGTGGGCGAGCACCACGGTCCGGCCGTCGGCCTGGCCCGTCACGCGGACGTTGTTCCTGACAAGAGCGGTCATCGGTCCATCCTCGCACGCTGCGCCGGTAAGCCGGGCACCGCGCGGGAGCGGGGCCGGCGGTGGGCGGGGCCGGGGCGGGTGCTGCAGTGGGATGGGCAGGCGGAGGCTTGTGCCGGGCTTGTGAGAGGGCGCAGGGGGCAGGTCGGTGGGCCGGACGCTGTGAGCGGGGCGGCGGGCGCCGGTCAGGGTCTGGCCGGCGGCACCGACGCGACGTGGAGCAGCGGCCCGCCGCCCGGCCCCGGGTGTCAGACCGTCTCCGAGACGGTGATCGCGCGCACCGGGCAGGCGCGGGCGGCTTCCCGGAGCAGGGGGCTGCCGCCGCCGTCCTCCCGGCCGGGACGGAGGGTGCTGTAGCCGTCGTCGTCCTGGGTGAAGACGTCCGGCTCCGTCATGGCGCACTGGCCGGCGCCGATGCAGACGTCCCTGTCGATGTCGATGCGCATGGGTCGGTCAGCCTCTTACCAGGTCACGGGGAGTTCCAGCATCCCCTGGATCGTGTCGCCGGGCTTGAAGGGGATCTCCTCGGCCGGCGCGGCCAGGCGCAGCGTGGGAAACCGGTCGATGAGGGTGCGCAGGGCGATCTCCAGCTCGGCGCGGGCCAGGTTCTGGCCGAGGCACTGGTGGATGCCGAAGCCGAAGCCGACGTGGTGGCGGGCCGGGCGGTGCCAGTCGAGGGTGTCCGGCTCGGGGTAGACGGTCTCGTCGCGGTTGATGACGGAGGTCGAGAAGATCACGCCGTCGCCCGCGCGGATGGTCGCCCCGGCCACCTCGATGTCCTCCACGGCCACCCGCAGCATGCCGTCGGCGATGGACAGCACCCGCATCAGCTCCTCCACCGCGGCGGGCATCAGCGCCGGGTCGGCGCGCAGCTCGGCCAGCCGGTCGGGGTGCCGCAGCAGGGTGAAGGTGCCCAGCGAGATCATGTTGGCGGTGGTCTCGTGGCCCGCGACCAGCAGGATCGTCGCCAGGGCGATCAGGTACGGGCGGTCGATCGTGCCGTCGCGCAGCTGCCGCTGGACGAGGTCGTCGAGCAGGCCGGTGCCGGGCTCCTTCTCCTTGCGGTCGATCAGCTCGCCGAAGTACCGCTCCAACCGGTCACGGGCGTCGCTGACGTCGGCGGCCGCCGGGCCCCGCAGCAGGCGGCGGGACTGTGCCTCGAAGAAGTCATGGTCGGTGTAGGGGACGCCGAGCAGGGCGCAGATGACCCGGGACGGGACGGGCAGCGCGTAGGCGCCGACCAGGTCCGCGGGCGGGCCCTGGGCGATCATCGCGTCGAGGTGCTCGTCCACGATCTGCTGGATGCGGGGACGGAGCGCGACGGCCCGTTTGTAGGTGAAGTCGGCGGCCACCAGGCGCCGTTGGTCGCGGTGCTCGGGGTCGTCGACGCCGAGCAGCGCGGTCCTGCGGTTGCGGACCTGGGCGAAGCGCGCGGTGGGCGTGGGAAAGCCGGGGTGGTCGCGGTCGGACGACAGGCGCGGGTCGGCCAGCAGGTCGCGGGCCACGGCGTGCCCGGTGACGAGCCAGGCCTCACGGCCGTCGAAGAGGGTGACCCGGGCCAGGGGGCGGGTGGCGCGCAGCGGGTCGTAGGCGGCGGGCGGCCGGTACGGGCAGGTGCGGTCCTGAGGGAAGGCGACGGGTGGGGTGGTGTCCGTCATGTCCGGCATGGGGGTCCTCGCAGACGAAGGGTGCGTCGTGCCGGTCTTCATTAGATGCCCTGGGCACCTATAAGGCGTACGCGAAGTCCGGCCAGTTCGGCGGCGGGGGCCGATCTGGCCGAGGAGCATCGGCTTCCCGTGCGAGCCGCGGCCGGTTCCGTGCGCCGGTGCGCCCGCGGAAGCGGCGGCCCCGTGCCGCCGGGCGAAATGCGGTTGCCCCCGGGGTGCCACCGGCCGCAGGATCCAGCCATGCCGACCCTCGCCCTGCTCCTGCCGCCAACCTCCGCCGCCCCCGCCGGGCGGCGACAGCGGCAGTCCGGTCACCGGGAAGGACCGGCCCTCCCGCCGTCATGACCGCCGCACTCGTCGCGGGGCTGCTCGCGGGCTACGGCATCGCCGTGCCGGTCGGCGCCGTCGGGACCTACCTGGTCTCCCTCACCGCGCGGACGACCCTGCGCACCGGGGTGTGCGCCGCCCTCGGCATCGCCACCGCCGACGGGCTGTACGCGCTGGTGGCCGTGCTCGGCGGTACCGCCCTGGCCGGAACGCTGCGGCCGGTCCTCGAGCCGCTGCGCTGGGTGTGCGTCCTGGTTTTGCTCGCCCTGGCCGCCCGGGGCGTCGCGACCGCCGTACGGCACTACCGCGGCCACCGGCTCGCCACCCGGGCCGCCCCGCCTCCCCCGGGCCCGCTGCGGGCGTACCTGGCGCTGCTCGGGATCACCCTGCTCAATCCCGCGACGGTGATCTACTTCGCGGCGCTCGTCCTGGGCTCCCGGGGCACGGAGCCGGCGGGCGCCGGCGAACAGGGGGTGTTCGTGGCGGCCGCGTTCGCCGCGTCCGCGAGCTGGCAGCTGCTGCTCGCCGGTGGCGGCGCCCTGCTGGGCCGGGCCCTGACCGGCCGCCGGGGGCGGCTGGTGACGGCTGTGGTGGCGAGCGGGGTGATGACGGTGCTGGCCGTACGGATGGCGCTCACGCCCTCGTGAGGGCCCGGGCGTCCGCGGCGCGGATGAATCGCCGGCGCAGGGGCGTTGACCCGGGTGCAGTCAGCCGCAGGACCGCAGCGACGAAGGGACGGACGCCATGCCTCTCGAGGGCGAGTACGAACCCAGCCCGACCGCGTGGGTGCGCCGGCAGGTGGAGTTGTACGAGAGCTCCGGCGGCACCGAGGGGACCACCCTGCAGGGCAGGCCGGTCGTCCTGCTGACCAGCCGCGGCGCGAAGAGCGGCAAGCTGCGCAAGACCCCGCTGATGCGGGTCGAGCACGGCGGGCGCTACGCCGCGGTGGCCTCACTGGGCGGGGCGCCGAAGCACCCGGTCTGGTACCACAACCTCAAGGCCGACCCGCAGGTCGAGCTGCAGGACGGGCCGAGGAAGCGGGACATGACGGCCCGTGAGGTGACGGGCGCGGAGAAGGCCGAGTGGTGGGAGCGGGCTGTGGCCGCCTTCCCGCAGTACGCCGACTACCAGAGGAAGACCGACCGGGACATCCCGGTGTTCGTGCTGGAGCCGGCGGACGGCGACTGAGACGTTCGGACGTTTTTCCGTCCGGGGGGCATGAACCGCCGTCCGCCGGGCACCAGAGCGTCAGGCCCCGCCGCGTTCCCCCGTCGCGGCGGGGCTTTCGGCTGCCTCCTGCGCGACGCGGTCGGTGACGTCGAGGAAGATCTCGCCGGCCTCGGGGACCGTGCGGGCGATGGACCGCTTGATGCGCACGGCGACCTCTTCGACGCGCTCGCTGTCCAGCCCGGGCATCAGGTCGACGCGGGCGGCCACCAGCGCCGAGTCCAGGCCCGTCTTCATCGTGAACAGCGCCTCCACGGTGTCGATCTCCGGCTGCGCCTCCAGCAGGGCGCGGATCCGCCCGCTCGCCTCCGGGTCGGCGGCCTCGCCGATCAGCTGGTCGCGCGCGTCCCGGCCCAACCGGTAGGCGACGTACACCAGCAGCGCGCCGATGGCGAGCGAGGCGCCCGCCTCCCACACCACCTGACCGGTGACCATGTGCAGCGCCATGCCCACGAGGGCCAGGGTCACGCCGAGCACCGCGGTGCCGTCCTCGGCGACGACCGTGCGCAGCGCCGGGTCGCGCATCCCCTCCCCCAGGCCGCCCTGCCGGCGCACCTGGTACAGGGCCCGCAGCAGCGAGGCGCCCTCGGCGAGCAGGGCGATACCCAGCACGACCAGACCGGCGACGTATCCGCCGAACGTCTCCTCCGTGTTCTTGGTGAGGGCCTCGAAGCCCTGCCAGAAGGAAAAGCAGCCGCCCATCACGAAGATGCCGACGGCCGCGAGGAGCGACCAGAAGAACCGCTCCTTGCCGTAGCCGAAGGGATGACGCCGGTCGGCGGGACGGCGGCTGCGCCGCAACGCGGCGAGCAGGAAGATCTCGTTGAGGCTGTCGGCGACGGAGTGCGCCGCCTCCGACAGCAGGGCGGGTGATCCCGCGGCGAGGCCTCCGACGGCCTTGGCGACCGCGATCACCAGGTTCGCTGCGAGCGCCACCAGGACGGTGACGCGTGTCCTCCGATCCGACCGTGTTCCGCTCATCTGAGCCTGATGCCCCGGTCGGCCTAGCCCACACCGTGCCGGGGACGGAAATCGGGGAACCCGGGGAACACCGTCACCAGGGCGATCCGTACGCACGACGCGTACGCGGCACGCGTGCGCAGGACTCGTACGCACCGTCCCCGCGCCCGATTCGTACGCAAGGAGGAGACCACCATGAGCCGCGACGAGGGGGAGGCCGGCAACACCGCCTACGGCAGGAAGGCGTTCCAGCGGTCCAAGGCGCACTTCACGGACCGGATCACCGCGGACGGCCGCGACGGCTGGTCCGTCGAGGCCGGGCGTTACCGGCTGGTGGTCAGCCGGGCCTGCCCGTGGGCGAGCAGGGCGGTGATCTCCCGTCGGCTGCTCGGCCTGGAGGACGCCGTGTCCCTCGCCATCACCGACCCGGTCCAGGACGACCGCAGCTGGCGGTTCACCCTGGACCCGGACGGCCGCGACCCCGTGCTGGGCATCCGCTATCTCAGTGAGGCGTACGACCGTCGGGAGACCGGGTATCCGGGCGGGGTGAGCGTACCGGCGATCGTGGACGTGCCGAGCGGGAAGCTGGTCACCAACGACTACCAGCAGATCACCCTCGACTTCGCCACCGAGTGGTCGGCCCTGCACCGCGAGGGGGCGCCCGACCTGTACCCGCGGGAGCGGCGCGACGAGATCGACGCGGTGATGGCCGACGTCTACGAGGACGTCAACAACGGTGTGTACCGCGCGGGTTTCGCCACCGGCCAGGAGGAGTACGAGACCGCGTGCGCGGCGGTGTTCCGGCGGCTGGAGTCGCTGTCGGACCGGCTGCGCGGGCAGCGGTACCTCGTCGGTGACACGATCACCGAGGCGGACATCCGGCTGTTCACGACGCTCGTGCGGTTTGACGCGGTCTACCACGGCCACTTCAAGTGCAACCGGTGGAAGCTGACGGAGGACCAGGTGCTGTGGGCGTACGTCCGCGACCTGTTCCAGACGCCCGGTTTCGGGGACACCGTCGACTTCGACCACATCAAGCGGCACTACTACCAGGTGCACACCGGCATCAATCCGACCAGGATCGTGCCCCTCGGGCCCGATCTGTCCGGGTGGCTGACGCCTCACCACCGTGAGGAGCTGGGCGGCCGGCCGTTCGGCGACGGGACGCCGCCGGGGCCGGTCCGGCCGCAGGAGCGGGTCCCGGAGCGGGGCCGGCCCTGACCGGGAACCGGAAAACCCTGTTGACCCTGTAGACCCTGGAGAGCAAGGAGATCCACGTGGCCAAGAAGAAGAAGCTGCCCCTCGCCTACCAGCCCGTCGGATTCGTGCTGGGCTGGTCGAGCGGCTGGCTGTCGGGCCTCGCCTTCCGCAAGACGTGGCAGGCGATCCGGCACGAGGACGACGCGCCGGACGCCCTGGACCGGGACCGCGGCTGGGGCGAGATCCTGCTGGCCGCGGCCATTCAGGGCGCCATCTTCGCGGTGGTGCGCAGCGCCGTCGACCGCGCGGGCGCCAAGGCCATCGAACGCTCGACCGGAACATGGCCGGCCAGCGAGAAGAAGGGCCGGGCCTGACAGGCCCCGGCCCGGCCCGACCCGCCCGACGGCGGCCCGGAGGGACAGCAACTGCGCCCTCCGGGCCGCCGTCGGCTTCGGTCGGGTGGCGGTCGCGCCCGTGGCGGAGGGCAGGGCAGACCCCTGACAGCACCTCAGCCCACCGGGCTCGCCGTCTGCGGCTCGGAGCACGGCAGGGACTCCTGCCTTTCCGGTCGCCGACGGCGCTGGCGAGTCCGAGAGCCGGGTGAGTCACCGACGGTCGCACAGGCCCCGCGGCCGACGCCCGGTCACCACGGGCCCTGATCGGGGTCCGATCCCAGCCCGCCGGCTCCCCGGGGCGTGAGCCGGCCTCCACGTGCGGTCACCGCGGACGACGGGGGCTGTTTGCCGTCGGCTGACCCTGCCTGCGTTCATCACCGGCGGCTTCCGGCCCTCGTGGACGGGCGGCCCGCCACCCAGCGGGCGGTCACCGGTCGGCAGTCCGGCTCCGGTACCGCCGGGAGCGACCCGAGTCCCCGGGTACCGGTCACCGCTCGGCGGGTCACCGGAGCCGGGCCGGGCAGGGCGGCCGCGCTCTTCGGCAGCCGGCCACCGGGCACGGCGGCGTTTCAGCCCTGTTTGGGTGCTGTCGGTGGGACGCGGCGGCGCAGGACGAAGGAGTGGCCGGCCGGGTCGGCGTAGCCGCGCTCCTCCAGCGGGCCGGGGGCGTGGTTGGTCTCCATCGGGCGGCCGCCCAGGCCGACGACCCGGCGCTCCGCCGCGTCCAGGTCGTCCACCACGAACTCCAGATGCGCCTGGAGGGAGTTCTCGGGGCGCGGCCAGCTCGGCGGGGTCGCGTTGACGTCGCGGCGCAGCGCCAGCCGGAACCCGTCGGCGCCCCGGATCTCCACCCGGTTGGCGGTCGCGTCGGTCTCCTCGGCGTCCAGTAACTCCTTGTAGAACACGGCGAGCTTCTCGGGCTCGGCACAGTCGAGCACCACGACGCCCGCGTTCACCAGTGCCATCTCTCCTCCGCAGGGTGTCGGGGGCGGGGCGGTCGTGCCCCGCCGCCCTGTACCTTGCGGATATCCCGGCCGGGCCGATTCAGTCGGCCACCAGCCACCGTCCGTCGCGCATCAGCTCGCGGCCCTGCAGTTCGTTCTCCTCGCGCCAGGCCTGCACGCGCTGCGGGCGGATGCGGAAGTAGAGGTAGGGCGTGTCCAGCTTCCGCGGGTCGAACCCGGTCTTCGCGGCGAAGCGTTCGGCGTCCTGCTCGGGCAGCTCGGCGGGCGGGACGGTCTCGACGGTGCCGTCGATCATCACGACGTCACGGGTCGGGCCGACACCGACCCGGGCCCGGCCCGTGGACGCCAGGTTCCGGCCGGTGGGGCTCGCGGCGGGGGTGGCACACAGCAGGTACGAGCCGTTCCAGAGGAAGGACAGCGGGACGAGGTACGGCGTGCCCGGCTCGCCGCCGGCCGTGGCCACCCAGGCGTCGACGTCCTGTTCGAGGCGGCGCAGGGTGTCCTGCCTGCGCTGCCGTGCGGTGCGTGCGGGGGATGCGGTCATCGGCGGCGGCCTCCTGGGGCGATGTCGTCAACGGGCGTATCCAGTCTGGCGGCTCCGCCGTGGGTGGGGAGCGAGGGAGTGTACGCAGCTCAGGAGGTTCGAGCAGTAACGGAGATCACGGCCCGGTCACGGAATGGCTCAATCACGTCCTGGGCAGCCTCGTACCGCTTCTCGGTTCAACTTTCGGACTGCGAAGCCGAGTTCGAGTGTGCGGGCGGCCGCAGCGGCCGTCCGCTCGCAGGGGTGGGGGGACTCTGCGGTCCGTCTCCCGAAAGGAAGCACATGCCTCAGGACGTCCGGTTCGACCTGCCCTTCGACACGCCCGTCAGCGGGCACCTGGAGTACGCCCGGGCGCGTCATCTGCGCTGGGTGTGGGACATGGGCCTGGTGCGCAGCCGGGAGGGGTTCGAGGAGTACAAGTCCTGGGACCTTCCGCAGGCCGCCGCCCGGACCTACCCGTACGCCTCGGCGGACGACATGGTCGTGCTGATGAACTGGTTCTCCCTGGCCTTCCTCTTCGACGACCAGTTCGACGCCAGTCAGCCCGACCGCGCGGACCGGATAGCGGAGGTCGCGCGCGAGCTCATCGTCACCCCGCTGCGGCCGGCGGGCAGCACCCCGCGGGTGGTCTGCCCGATCACCGTGGCCTGGGCGGAGGTCTGGAAACACCTGTCCGAGGGCATGTCCCTGACCTGGCAGACCAGATTCGCCGCCTCCTGGGGGCGGTTCCTGGTGGCGCACTGCGAGGAGGTCGACCTGGCGGCCCGGGGGCTGGCCGGCACGCTCACCCTGGAGGAGTACGCCATCTTCCGGCGCCGTACGGTCGGCATCCACCACAGCATCGACGCGGGCGAGCGCAGCCGCGGCTTCGAGGTGCCGGCGCAGGTCATGGCGCATCCGCTGATGGAGCGGATGCGCGATCTGGCCGCCGACACCATCGGGTTCATGAACGACATCCACTCCTTCGAGCGCGAGAAGCGCCGCGGCGACGGGCACAACCTCATCGCCGTGCTGCACCGGGAGCGGGGCTGCACCTGGCAGGAGGCGGCCGACGAGGCCTACCGGATGACGACCGACTGCCTGCGGGAGTACCTCGAACTCGAGGCGCGCGTACCGCAGATGTGCGACGAGCTGGGCCTGGACGAGGCGGAGCGGGGCCGGGTGCGGATGGGTGTGGAGGCCATCCAGCACTGGATCAACGGCAATTACGAGTGGGCGCTGACCACCGGCCGCTACGCGGCGGCCAAGGAAGGACCGGTGGCCTCCGCCGAGCTGGCCGGGCGGGGCTCGGTGGACGACCTGCTGACGGTGTGACCTCCGGCCGCCGCCCGGCCGCTTGCCGAGCGGCCGGGCGGTGGGCCTAGACGGTGAACTCGACCGGCAGGCTGTCCAGCCGGGACTCCCACGTCGAGGCGGTGGAGGTGAGCTCCTCCGGCGGGACGGCCAGGCGCAGGCCCGGCAGACGGTGCAGCAGGACGTCCACGGCGACCTCGATGATGGCCTGGCCGATGTTCTGCCCCGGGCACTCGTGCGGGCCGGAACTGAACGCCAGGTGCGACTGGTTGCCCTGCACCGAGACCCCGCTGTCGGGCCGGATCTCCGGGTCGAGGTTGCCCGGCGCGAGGCCGAGGAGGAGCAGGTCGCCCTCCTGGATCTGGTGCCCGCCCAGTTCCAGGTCCGAGGCGGCGAAACGGCCCGGCAGGACGGCCAGCGGCGGGCTGTTCCACATGACCTCCTCGACCACCGCCGAGATGGTCAGCTGCCCGCTGATCAGCCCCGACATCCGGGAGGGCTCGGTGAGGATCAGCTGGAGCACGCGGGCCAGCAGGTTGCTGGTCGTGGTGTGCGCGGCGATCAGCACGAGCCGCAGGTGGCTGACGACCTCCTCCTCGTCGAGCCCCGCGGCGTGCTCCAGCAGCGCCGTGGTGAAGTCGGGGCCGGGTTCGGCCCGCTTGCGTTCGGCGAGTTCGCCGAGGATCTGCACGATGCGCTCGTTGTGCGCTATGGCGTCCTCGCCGCCCTTGATGACCTGGGCGCAGGATTCGACCAGGGTGCGCCCCTCCGCCTGGGGCAGGCCCAGGACGCGGGTCAGGACGAGCATCGGCAGGTACTCGGCGTAGTCCGCGACGAGGTCGGCGCGGCCCGCGCCGGCGAAGGCGTCGATCTGCTTGTTCGCGAAGTGCGTGGCGTGCCGCCGGATGCCCCGGGCGGTCGCGGCCTGGAGCCCGTCGGTGACGGCGCCGCGCAGCCTGCGGTGCGGCTCGCCGTCCTGTGACACACAGTCGGGGCGCCAGGCGAGCATCGGGACCAGCGGCGAGGTCTCCTCTATCCGGCCCTGCGCCCAGTCCCGCCAGATGCGCGCGTCGCGGCTGAACTGGCGGGGGTTGTCCAGCACCCGGCGGTTGTCGCGGTAGCCCAGGACCAGCCAGGCGGGGACGTCGCCTTCGAGGAGGACCGGCGCGACGGAGCCGTGCTCCTTGCGCAGCCGCTCGTAGATGCCGACCGGGTCGGTCGCGGCGTCCGGGCCGTACAGCCGGGTCACGTCGGCCCCGTGGTGGGCGACGGGGCAGCCGCGAGGTGTCCCGGGGGCGGCCATGTCGGTGTCGGGCTGGTCGTTCATCGCGGCTCCAGGGCGACGGCCGAGCGTTCCTTCAGGTGGTGGATCAGGGCGACCAGCACGTCACGGCTGGAGGCCCGGTCCCGGGCGTCGAAGGCCACGACCGGGATGTGCGCGGGGATGTCCAGCGCGTCCCGGATCTCCTCCACGGGGTAGTTCCTGGAGTCCGGGAAGACGTTGAGGGCGACGACGAACGGCACGTCCTGCCGTTCCATCTCCTCGATGGCCCGGAAGCTGGAGGCCAGCCGCCGGGTGTCCACCAGCACGACCGCGCCGAGCGCTCCCTTGAACAGGCCGTTCCACAGGAACCAGAAGCGCTCCTGGCCCGGCGTGCCGAACAGGTACAGCATCAGGCTGTCGTTGAGGCTGATCTTGCCGAAGTCGAGGCTGACGGTGGTCTGCGTCTTGTCGGCGACGCCGATGAGGTGGTCGACGTCGGCGCTGGCCTGGGTGAGGGTCTCCTCGGTGGTGAGCGGCTTGATGTCGCTGACCGACCTGACCATGGTGGTCTTCCCGGTGCCGAAACCGCCGGCGATCATGATCTTCACCGAGCGGGTGCCGCCGGACGCCCCCCGTCCGGGTTGGTCAAAGCCTTTCAAGTCCACTGAGTACCTCCTCAAGGAGCGCGAGGTCGGGCCCGCGGCCGGCGTCGTGTGCCGGAATGGGGTCACGGGCTTCGACGCGGCCTGCGTCCAGCAGGTCCGACAGCAGCACCGCGAGAATGTTGAAGGGCAGTCCGAGGTGGGCGCCGAGCTCGGCGACCGACAGCGGTTCGCGGCAGCGCCGGAGGATCTCCTCGTGCTCGTGCTGCATGCCCGGTAACGGGGCGGCTCGGGCGACGATCAGGGTCGCCACGTCGAGGCTCGACGCCGAACCGCCCGGTCCGCTGCGCCCCCCGGTGAGGACGTAGTAGCGCTCGAGACCGGACGGGTCCGACGGCCTGCGGGGAGCACTCATCCAGAGTGCTCCTCCAGGCGCGGAGTGGTGCCGAGCAGCTCACCCATCCGGCGGGCCAGGTCGCGCATCTGGTGCCCGAGCAGGCCCTGGTCGATGCCCTCCTGCGCGAGGACGCCCAGGTACGTCTCGACGCCCGCGCGGACGACGAAGAGGTGGCCGCCGTCGACCTCGATCATCGCCAGGCGCAGCTGTCCCCCGAACTTGGGGAACTGCTCGGCGACCGGCTGGGCCAGGGCCTGGAGCCCGGCCACCACGGCCGCGAAACGGTCCACGTCGTCGGGGTCTTCTGCGCCGTAGGACGTGATGGCCTTGCCGTCGCTGGAGGCCACGAGGGCGAAACGGATCTCCTGGATGCTCTCGACGAGATCCCGGAGCGCCCAGCTCACGTCGGTTCCCTGTTGCGTCATGTGGACTAGTCGCTCTCTTCGGTGCTGTGCTCGGGGGACTCGGGACCGGCCGGCGCCTCGCGGTCGTCGGCCGCCCGGGACGCCTCGCGGGCGTCGCGTCCGGCGGTGGCGAAGGCCGCCAGACCGGCGAAGGACGCGTCCGGCGGTACGGCGGAGACGGCGCTGCGCTCGGCTCGCCCGGCGGACTCGGCCGGCTTGGGCGCCTCCGCCTCCCGGCGCTTGCTGCGGCGCTTGGGCAGCCCGCCCGGGGTGGTCTCCAGCGTGTCGTCGTCGGTGTCGGCCGGGGCCGCCTGGACGGCCGTGGCGCCGGTGGGCGCGGCCGTGGCGGTGCGGGCCGCCGGTACGGCGGCGACCGGGGTGCCGGCCGCCGGGGTCCCGGACGCCGGGGTGCCGGCCGCCGTGGGCAGCGGGCTGAAGTACTTGTGCGGTACGACGACGACCACGGAGGTGCCGAGCCAGGGCGAGTCCGCGAAGGTGACGCGGATGCCGTAGCGGCGGGCCAGGATGCCGACGACCCTGAGGCCGATGTTGGCGTCCTCCGTGATGCCGCCCAGGCCGGCGCCGGGCGCGGTGCCCGCGAGGGCGTGCTCCGCCTCGCGCTTCTTCTCCTCGCTCAGGCCCTTGCCGGAGTCCTGGATCTCGATGCCGACGCCGTTGGGGACCTCCTTGCCGGAGACGAGGACCGGCTCGGTGGGCGGCGAGTAGCGGGCCGCGTTGTCCAGCAGGTGGGCGAAGATCAGCGTGAGGTGGTCCACCAGGCCGCCGTCGACGCCCAGTTCGGGCAGGTGGCGGATCTGTACCCGGTGGAAGTCCTTGATCCGGCCGATGCCGCCGCGCACCACGCTCAGCAGCCGCTGCGGCTCCTGCCACTGCCGGCCGGGCCGGTCCGAGCCGCCGAGCACGCCGATGCTGGCGGCGAGGCAGTCGGCGGGGCCGATCTCCTGGTCGAGCTCCATCAGGCCCCGGGCGACGGCCGGCAGCCGGCCGTGCTCGCCCTGCATCTCGTGGAGCCGGCCGCGCAGCTTGCTGGTCAGCACGTGGATGCGGTTGCCGATGCTGATCACGGCCTGTTCGGCGGAGGTGGAGCGGTCGAACTCCGCCTCGATGCCGATCAGGGCGGTGCGCATGACCTTGCGCAGGGCGGCCTGGAGGTCGGCGCTGACCTGGGCGCACTGGGTGACGCTCGGCAGCACGTCGTCGATGGCGTCACCGGCGCGCAGCTGCGCGATCGCCTCGGGCAACTGTTCGTCGGCGAGCCGGGTGACCGCCTCGAGCTGGTGCGCCAGCTGCTCCTGCCAGGCCTCGGTCTGTTCGGCGAGCTGCGTCTCGTAGGACGTGGCCTGCTCGGTGAGCCGTTCCTCGTACGCCCGGGACCGGTCGGCCAGCTGGGTCTCGTAGGCGGCGCTCTGCTCGCCGAGCCGGGACTCGTAGGTGGCGCTCTGGTCGGCCAGTTGCCGTTCGTAGGCGGCGCTCTGCTCGGCCAGCCGGTTCTCCAGGGCGGAGCGCTCGGCGGCGAACTTCCGTTCCAGGCCCGCCACATGCTGCTGCCACTGCTGGGTGTGCTCGGTCTGCGAGGTGCGGAAGGCGCCCTCCGCCCGGCGCAGTTGGGCCTGCGTGCGGATCAGGAACCGTACGCACACGGCGCTGGCCGCCGTGGCCGCCACACCGGTGAGGGCCGTGGTTATCCGGTCCGAGCTCATGAATGTGGCGGCAACCGTCCCGCCTCCCAAGCCGAGCGGCATCAGCCACCAGCTGTACCAGGCGACAGGGGCCCGCGCCGCCGGTGGCGGAGTGGCGAGTTCCATCTGCATCCTTCGAAAGCAACACGATCGAACAGGGGGGTGTGCAAGGGACCGCACTCGGTACGCACCGCGAGACGAGCCGACCGCTCCGGATCGGGTCAACTCGCAGCGCTCATCGGAACCTTATCGGGTTTGAAGCCGAGAGGATCAACTGCACGGTCTCCCGGAGATGAGTGCTCTTTCACGTTCGACGGCGGAGACGGCGACGGGGGCGGTAGATCGACAAGTCCCTTTGCGGATCGCCCCGGTTGCCGAGCGGCGGGCCGGCGCCGGCTGAGGCAGCATGGAACGGTGAGCACGCGGCACACCATGCGAGCCATCAGCCAGGACGTCCTCGGCGGGCCCGAGGTCCTGAAGGTGGTGCGGGTGGCGCGGCCCGCGCCGCGGCCGAACGAGGTGCTGGTGCGGGTCCGCGCCGCCGGGGTCAATCCGACCGACTGGAAGCACCGCGCCACCGGCGGCTTCCTCGGCACGCCTCCGTTCGTGCTCGGCTGGGACGTCTCCGGGGTGGTGGAGGAGGTGGGTGTCGGCGTGGCGCTGTTCCGGCCCGGGGACGAGGTGTTCGGCATGCTGCCGTACCCGTTCGGGCACGGGTCGCACGCCGAGTACGTCACCGGCCCCGCCCGAGCCTTCGTACGCAAGCCGTCGGCGATAGACCACCCGCAGGCGGGCGCCCTGCCGCTGGTCTCCCTCACCGCGTGGCAGGCGCTGACCGAGCGGGCGGACGTACGGCCCGGGCAGCGGGTGCTGATCCACGCGGCGGCCGGCGGCGTCGGCCATGTGGCCGTGCAGATCGCCAAGGCGCGCGGGGCGTACGTCATCGGCACGGCGAGCGCGGGCAAGCACGGGTTCCTGCGGGGCATCGGCGTGGACGAGCCGCTCGACTACCGGGAGAGGGATTTCGCCGAGGCCGTGCAGGACGTCGACGTCGTCCTCGACACGATCGGCGGCGACCACACCCTGCGCTCGCTGCGCGTGCTGCGCCCGGGCGGGGTGGTCGTGTCGATCCTGCCGACCGGGCCGGACGACTTCTACATCCAGGCCGAGCGGCTCGGCGTCCGGGCCGTACGGATGCTCGTGGACGCCGACCACACCGGCATGCAGGCCGTCGCCCGCCTCGTGGAGGAGGGCAGCCTGCGCCCCGAGATCGCGCGCACTTTCCCCCTGACCGCGGCCGCGGAGGCGCACGCGCAGGGCGAGACGGGCAGGACGACGGGAAAGCTGGTCCTGATCACCGACTGAGCCGGTCGATGCAACAGGGCGGGCTGCCCCACGTGGGCGGAGCCCGGCCGCGCCGGGCGGTGAGGGGGCCGGTCCGGGCGGTGAGGCGGGTCGGTGCGGGGGGCGGCCCGCCCCCGCCCGGCGGGATGAACACCCCGAGGACGCCTGCTCAGCTGGTCTGCTCGGTCCCTGCGGCGCCACGGTCGGGCGCCGTCCGTCCGGTCGGGTGGCCGGGCCAGGGCTGGTCGGCGCGCCCGGCGCCGAGGGACCGACGGAGTCAGAACGTCAGCACCGGCTTGATCGTCTTGCCCGTGCTCATGTCGCGTACCGCCCGGTCGATGTCCCCGAAGGGATACGTGCTGATCAGGCGGTGCAGCGGGAGGCGGCCCTCCTTCACCAGGCGGACCAGGGAGGGAATCATGGTCTGGGTCTCGCTGTCGCCCAGGGTGAGGCCGACGATCCGCTTGCCGCCGAGCAACCCGTTGACGTCCAGGGAGACTTCGGTACCGAAGGGCGGGGCGCCGACGACGACCAGGGTGCCGCGGGCGGCGAGCGCGTCGACGCCCTGGCGCAGGACGCCGACGTTGCCCGTGGTCTCCACCACGCCGTCGGCTCCCTGACCGCCGGTGATGGCGGCCAGTGCCTGCGCCAGGTCGGTCGCGCTGGTGTCGACGGTGTGGGTGGCACCCACGTCACGTGCCAGAGCGAGGCGTTCGGCGACTCGGTCGACGGCCACGATCGTCGTGGCGGGGGTGAGGGCCGCCGCCATCACGGCCGACAGGCCCACCGCGCCCGCACCGAGCACGACGACCGTGCTGCCGGTGACCGGCTTCAGCACGTTCCACACGGCGCCGACCCCGGTCTGGACGCCGCACCCCAGCGGGGCGATGGACTCCAGCGGCACGTCCGGGTCCACCTTGACCAGGCTGCGCTCGTCGGCGATGGCCCGTTCGGCGAAGGACGACTGGCCGAAGAAGTGGCCGCCCAGCGGCTCGCCGTCCCGGCTGATGGGGCTCGTGCCGTCGGCGCGGCGCCCCCCGATGAGGTTCAGCGGCAGCCAGGTCGCGCAGTACGCCGGATGCCCGCCGCGGCAGTTGCGGCAGCCGCCGCAGGAGGTGAAGGACAGCAGGACGTGGTCGCCGGGCGCCACACCGGTGACGGCGGAGCCGACGGCCTCGACGACGCCCGCGCCCTCATGGCCGAGGACCCCGGGCAGCGGAAACGGCAGTCCGCCGCTCGCCACCCCCAGGTCGGTGTGGCACAGCCCGGTGGCGACCATCCGGACCAGCGCCTCGTGCGGGCCGGGCTCGTCGAGGACGACGTCGGAGAGCGTGAAGGGCGCGCCGCCGGACTCGACGACGGCGGCACGGGTGGTGGTGGGCATCGGGAGAGCTCCTCGGGGGTCTCAGTCGAGCGAGACGACGACGGACTTGACCTTGGTGTACGCGGCGAGGGCCTCGGGCCCGTACTCGCGGCCGTAGCCGGAGTCCTTGACGCCGCCGAAGGGCACGGCGGGGTCGAGCATCGCCCAGTCGTTGACCCAGACGATGCCGGCCTGGAGCCGGGCGGCGATCCGGTGCGCACGGGTCAGGTTGGACGTCTGGACGCCCGAAGCCAGGCCGTAGGGCGTGGAGTTGGCGAGTGCGACGGCCTCGTCCTCGGTGTCGAAGGGCTGCACGGTCAGGACCGGCCCGAAGATCTCGTCCTGGACGACGCGGGAGTCGTTGGGCAGGTCGGCGATGACGGTGGGCTGGTAGTAGTAGCCGCCGTTCAGGTCGAGCCGCTCACCGCCGCAGACGATGCGGGCGCCCTCCGCGCGGGCGAGGGCGACGTACTCCTCGACCTTCTTCAGGTGCTTCTCCGCCGCCATCGGCCCGACCACGGTGTTCGGGTCACGCGGGTCGCCGACCGGTACGCCGGGCACGGCCTCGGCGAGGATGCCGAGCAGGGTCGGGTACACCGAGCGGGCGACCAGCAGGCGCGGTCCGCCCATGCAGAACTGGCCGGTGTTGAAGACGAAGCCCTTGATGACGGCGCCCACCGCCTTCTCCAGGTCGGCGTCCTCGAAGACGATGTGGGCCGCGTTGCCGCCGAGCTCCATGGTGACGGGCTTGAGCCCCTCCCCCGCCACGCTCGCCACGTGCCGGCCGATCGCGCTGGAGCCGGTGAAGGCGACCTTGTCCACGCCCCGGTGCCGCAGCAGCGCGTCACCGGCGACCGGTCCCGTGCCGGTGACGACGTTGACCACGCCGTCCGGTACGCCCGCCTGCGTCAGCAGCCGGGCCATGTACAGGGCGCTGAGCGGGGTCTCGTCGGCGGGCTTGTGGACGACGGTGTTCCCCGCCGCGAGCGCGGGACCGATCTTCGATCCGGCCAGGATCAGCGGGAAGTTGAACGGAGTGATCGCGGCGACCACGCCGAGCGGCTCGCGCCTGGTGTAGGCGAGGGCGTTCATGGGGGTGTCGCGGGTGGCGCCGTCCAGGGAGAAGGCGAGGGCGGCGTAGTACTCGTAGTCGTTGGCCGCGTTGGTGACGTCGACGGCGCCGCACAGGGTGATCGGTTTGCCGACGTCGAGGCTCTCCAGTTCGGCGATCTCGTCGGCGTTCTCGCGGATCAGCTGGGCGACCCGGTGCAGCACCCGGCCGCGCTCGCGGCCGCTCAGCCCGGACCAGCCGCCGTCGTCGAAGGCCTCGCGGGCGGCCCGTACGGCCGCGTCGACGTCGGCGGGGCCGGCCTCGGCGACGGTGGTGACGACCGCGCCCCGGGAGGGGTCGACCACCTCGGCGCGCGCGCCGTCGGCGGCCTCGCGCCACTGCCCCCCGATGAACAGCTGTCCGGGTTCCCTCTCGAAGGTGGTCATCGCCACTCCTCAGCGTCGTCGCCAAGATTTCAACCAACAGGTTTCCTGTTTGTCCGCAGTCTCTTTACAGACAGGTTTCCTGTCAATGCTCTAGGGTGAACTCATGCTGGACTCCCAGGCGGCCAAGGCACACCCGTCCCTGCTGTACATGGTCAAGCAGGTGGAGCTCGTCGTGCGCTCACACCTGGACGAGCTGGTCAGACCGTCCGGAATCACCGCTCTCCAGTACACCGCGCTCACCGTCCTGGAGCGACACGACGGACTGTCGGCGGCCCAGCTGGCCAGGGACTCCTTCGTCACCGCCCAGTCCATCGCCGACCTGGTCCGTTCCCTGGAGGGCCGGGGGCTGGTGCGCCGCGAACGCAATCCGCGCAACCGCCGTGAACTGCTGATCCTGCTGACGGACGCCGGCCGCGAGCTGCTCGCCCGGTATGCCGGGCCGGTCCGGGAGCTGGAGGAGCGGATGGTGGGGGATCTGACGGCCCACCAGACCGAGCAGTTCCGCCAGGCCCTCACCAAGGCCTGGCACGCCCTGTCGTGACCGGCGCCCCCGCGCGAACCTGGCCGGAACTCGGCCGCGCTGCGCAGACATATGTCAATCGAACATGCTCAAATGCAGTCTGCCGGGGGTAACTTGCGGAACGGGGACCGGCTTCGGGATGCCCCTTCCCCACGCACACACGAGGCTGGAGGCGATGTCGTCGTGCGGCAGGAACCTGCACCGCTCTCCCGGCATCTGCGCATCCGCCAGGACCGGGGGCACACGGTGCTGGAGTTCCACGGCGAGATCGACATCGCCGCCGCCGACGAGATCACCCCGCACCTGGACCGGGCGACGGAACGCCCCGAGGCCCGGGTCGTGATCGACCTCCGGCAGGTCGAGTTCTTCGACTGCTCCGGCCTGCGCCTGCTCTCCCGGGTCCGCAGCCGGGTGCTCGACCGGCACGGCCGGGTGGTGCTCGTGTGCACCCACCCGTTGACCCTGCGGGTCCTGCGGATAACCGGCCTGGCCCGGGTGCTGCCCCCGCAGCCGACGCTGGAGGCGGCCCTGGCCCTGCCGGAGGCCGCCTCGGGGCCGGTCTGACTCCGGCCGTTTCGCTCGGCGCCGGCGGGAAACCACCTCCTGGCCGGTCCTTCCGGGTGACCGGCCGCCGCCGGCCGGGCCCCCGCAGGGCGGTGCCGTGCGCCCCCGTGCTTCCGCCGCGTCGTCCCGTCGCCGGCAGGGCGGTCTGCCCGGGGCTGTCGGGGGCATCCGGACAGGAGGAAGGAGGACCGACGCCATGACGACTTCCGTCAAGCGCACCCCCGGTTCCGACAAGGTCACTCCCAGGCGGCGGGTGCCCGGCTGGGCGAAGGCGGTGGGCGCGGTCGTGCTGGTGCTCGTCGTGTTCTTCGCGGGGATCAGGCTGAGCGTGCTCCCCGGGCTGAAGGATCTGTTCGGCACCGAGACGCAGGATCGCTCGGGACCCGCACTGCTGGAGTCCATTCAGGACATGAGCCGTTACGACGCCGCCTCCGGCAACTTCCAGATCGTCGTGGACCTGGAGAAGGACACCAAGTTCCTGCCCGACGCGATCCGCGGCACCCGGACCCTGTACGTCGGCGCGGGCACCGTGGACGCCTACGTCGACCTCGGCAAGGTGGGCGAGGACGACGTCCGGGTCGACGACGACCGCACCTCGGCCACTCTCCGCCTGCCGCACGCGCAGCTCGGCAAGCCGGCCCTGGACCCCGAGCGTTCCTACGCCGTCTCCAAGCAGCGCGGCCTGCTGGACCGTATCGGCGACCTGTTCTCGGGCAACCCCAACAGCGAACAGGCCGTGCAGAAGCTCGCCGTGCGGCACATCGGTGAGGCAGCCGAGCAGAGCGGGCTGACCGCGCGTGCCGAGAAGAACACCACCGAGATGCTCGAAGGCCTGCTGCGCTCCCTCGGCTTCGAGGAGGTGAAAGTGACATACGGGAACTGACACGGCGGCATCACCGGGCGGCTGAGGGGTAACCGGCTTACCACCCAGGGAAGTTGAAGACGGGAGGACTAAATGGCCCGGACGGCCGCACGTTCCGGTGACACCACCACCTCAGGGCGCGAGCGGCGCCCACTGCCCCTCCCGGTCCGGCTGCTGGCGATGCTGTGCGCGTTCGCGTTCATGGTCGTGTTCGCGGTGGTGCTCGCGCGGCTGACCCTGCAGCCCTCCCCCGCCTCGGAGGCCCTGACCCACACCAACCTGCATCCGGGCCGCTCCTTGCGGGCGTATCTGGACCAGCCACAGATGCGGGACGCCGTCCGGCAGGTCGGCGGCAACCTGCTCCTCGGCGTCCCGTTCGGCGTGCTGGTGCCGGTGCTCGCGCCGCGCATGCGCGGGTTCCTGCGGGTGCTGCTGCTGACCGCGGTGGTGATGCTGATGGTGGAGTTCGCGCAGGGTTCCCTCATCACCGGACGCGCCTTCGACATCGACGACGTCATCCTCAACACCGCCGGGGCGCTGGTGGGTTACCTGCTGCTGGGACGGCGGCTGAGCAAGGCGGTCCACAGGCGGGCGCCGCGCACCGCACGCAGGAAGGGCGTCACTTCCCCCGAAGGCACCACAGGCTGACCAGCAATGCCCTGGGCCGACGGGCTCGGCCGGCCACGCGAACCGACACGAACCAGTCATCACGGCTCCCGAGGCCGCAAGCGTCGTCGCGGGGTCACGAGGAAGGGGGGGCTGTCAGGAAAGGGCGGTGTCGCCGAGTGCGTCCCGCAGAGCCGCGAACAGCCGGAAGAGGTCACGCCGGGGCGCGACGTGCAGCTCGTCCGCCTGCCAGGTGATGAACGCCACGAGGGGATGAGCGCGCAGCGCGTCGAGGTCCGCGGCTGCCGGGTCGCGCAGCCGGAACCGCAGACGGACGAAGCAGTGCGTCAGCCGGGTGACGTTCTCCCGGCCGCCCACGCCTCGCAGGATCACGTCCGCGGCATGGGCGCCGCTAGGCACCGACACGGTCGCCCTCCGTCGGGTCGCCCTGTGCCGTGAGGCGGCAGACGTGCAGCGCAAGGTAGAGGATCTCCTCCCGGCCGACCTGCCAGTCGAACAGTTCCTCCATCCGGCGGGCCAGCCGTTCCGCGCAGGCGTACTCCAGCGGCCTGGTGTTCCTGACGGCCTCGCCGATCTGGTCGCCCACGTCGGGAGCCTGCTTGCCGTCCCGGGCGCGCAGGAAGAGGTAGCGCAGATGCGTCAGGAACCGCGCCGCATCCAGCGAGCGCTGGTCGATCCCCACTCCCAGGTCCTCGCCGATCGTCTCGAGCGCGGTCCGCAGCCACTGCGTCATCTGCACGGTCGCCGCGATGTCGCCGGAGCCGATCTGCGCGTTGACGAAGTGGAGGGCCAGCGGCAGCGCCTCGGTCTCGTCCAGCCGTACTCCCAGCCGCCTCTCGATGATCTCCAGGGCCGCTGTGCCCATCTCCGTCTCCCCCGGATACAGGTTCTCGATCTCCCACTTGAGCGGGTACTCGATCACGGCTCCGGTGCGGGCGCGGGCGAGCGCCATGTGGACGTGGTCGGCCAGGGGAAGCAGGATGTGCTCGCTGATCTTCTCGCCGAGCCGCACCCGGGCGGCGGCGACGACCTCTTCCATGACCTCGATCACATCGAGCGGGATCTCGGCGGCCAGGGCGGCGAGGCGCTCGGCGGGCATCGCCTGCGCCACGAACCGGCGCTCGATGCGGCCGGCGTCCACGACGTCCCCGGGCTTGACCTGGAAACCGAGCCCCCGCCCCAGGAACACGGTTTCACCGCCGTGCTCGTCGGTCCCGAGCACGACGTTGTTGTTGAAGATCTTCTTGACGAGCATGGTTACGGAGTCCTCACTGACCTGGCCCCCGGGGCAGGGTACCTGGCCCCCGGGGCGCGGCCGGGTCGGGTCGCGGGTGCTACGGTCTCCCGCCGCGGCGCAGCAGGACGGCGCCCTGGCTGCGAATGACGTCGGCGTACCAGCCGAAGGACTGCTTGCGGTGACGGGCGAGGCTGCCGTTGCCGTCGTCGTCGCGGTCGACGTAGACGAACCCGTAGCGCTTGCTCATCTGCGCGGTGCTCGCGCTGACGAGGTCGATGCAACCCCAGGCGGTGTAGCCGAGGACGTAGACACCGTCGGCGATCGCCTCCGCGACCTGGACCAGGTGGTCGTTCAGGTAGGCGATGCGGTAGTAGTCGTTCACCGTGGGCCGGCCGTCCACATGGATCAGTTCGTCCCGTGCGCCGAGACCGTTCTCGACGATGAACAGCGGCTTCTGCCACCGGTCCCAGAACTGGTTCAGGACGATGCGCAGACCGGTCGGGTCGATCTGCCATCCCCACGCGCTGGCCCGGAGCGTCGGGTTCGGGACACCGCCCATGATGTTGCCCTCACCCGCCTGGCGCCGCTCGGGATCGGCGGTCTCGCAGACGCTCATGTAGTAGCTGAACGACACGAAGTCCACGGTGTGCGTGAGCAGCTCGCGGTCCTCGTCGGTGATGTCGAGCTCGACGCCGTTCTCCCGCATGTACCGCAGCGCGTAGCCGGGGTACGCGCCGCGTACGTGCACGTCGCCGAACATGAGGTTGGCGTGGTCGGCGTGGAGCGCGGCGAGGACGTCGGCAGGGTCGGGGGTGAGCGGGTAGACGGGCAGGGCGAGCACCATGCAGCCCACCCGCGCGTCCGGCACGGTCTCGTGGGCGATCTTGGTGGCCAGGGCGCTGGCCACCAGTTCGTGGTGGACGGCCTGGAAGAGGGTCTGGAGGGGGAGGTCCTCCTTGGGCGTGGTGATGGCGCCGCTCATGAAGGGCGCGTGGAGCACGGAGTTGATCTCGTTGAAGGTCAGCCAGTACTTGACGCGCCGGCCGTAGCGGTCGAACAGGACGCGGACGTAGCGCTCGTAGCAGCCGATCATCTCGCGGCTCGCCCAGCCGTTGTACTTCTCCGCGAGCGCCAGCGGCGTCTCGTAGTGGGAGATGGTGACCAGCGGTTCGATCCCGTGCTTCTCCAGTTCGTCGAGGACACGGTCGTAGAAGGCCAGGCCTTCCTCGTTGGGCAGCTCGTCGTCGCCGTGCGGGAAGATCCGGCTCCACGCGATGGAGAAACGGAAGACGGTGAAGCCCATCTCGGCGAAGAGGGCGATGTCCTCGGCGTAGCGGTGGTAGAAGTCGATGCCCTCCAGTTTGAGGTTGCCGGGCGTGGGGTGTGCGGTGCGCGGGCCCGCGAGGCCGCGGGGCAGGACGTCCTGGATGGAGACGCCCTTGCCGCCCTGGTCGTGGGCGCCCTCGATCTGGTTGGCGGCCGTCGCGCCGCCCCAGAGGAAACCGTCCGGGAAGGGGCGGGGCGCGGTGGGGTCGGTCACGCGGGTCTCCTCAGCCGACGAGGTCGAGTGCGGCGTTGCGGGCCTGCACGTCACCGGTGATCGCGGGCACGACGGTGGTGTGTCCGCCCTGGTCGGTCACGATCAGTACGGTGATCGGGTCGTAGCCCGCGTCCGTGAGCACCTGGAGGTCGACCTCGGTCAGCAGATCGCCGGCGTGCACCCGCTGTCCCTGGGTGACGGCGGGGGCGAAGCCCCGGCCCTTCAGCTCGACGGTGTTCAGGCCGATGTGCACGAGCACCTCGACGCCCGAGTCGCTGCGGATGCCGAAGGCGTGCGGCATGACGCTCACCAGGGTGCCGGTCAGCGGCGCGTACACCTTGCCCTCGCTGGGGACGACCGCCAGGCCGGAGCCCATGGCGCCGGAGGCGAACACCTGGTCGGGGACCTCGGCGAGCGCGACGACCTTCCCCGCGACCGGTGCCGCGAGGGTCACCGTCCCGGCGTCGGACCCCTTGCGGTCGGAGGTCTCGTCCGCGGTGCCGGCGGCTGTCCCACCCGCCGCGGGCAGGTCCTTGAATCCGATGAGGAGGGTCAGCGCGAAGGCGATGACCATGCCGGCGGCACAGCCGGTCAGCTGGAGGGCGAAGCTGCCCGCGTTCAGGGTGGAGGTCAGGGTGATCGCGCCGGGCAGGACGAAGCTCGTCGCCGCCGAACCCCCCGCCGCCGCGATGCCACCGCCGACCGCGCCGCCCACGCAGGCGAAGACGAACGGGCGCTTGAGCCGGAGCGTGACACCGTAGATCGCCGGCTCGGTGACCCCGGCGAGGAAGCCGGACACGGCGGCCGGTCCGGCCACCGCCTTCAGGTCACGGTCGCGCGTCCGGAGGAACACCGCGAACGTGGCCGCGGCCTGGGCGAGCACCGGGGCGAACAGCGCCCCCGCCAGGTCCGTGTGGCCCGTGGTCGCCAGTTGCTGGAAAGCGATCGGGATGAAGGCCCAGTGGAGGCCGAATACGACGAGGACCTGCCACAGGCCGCCGAGCACCGTGCCGGCCGCCCAGGGGGACAGCCCCCACAGGTCGCCGACACCGGACGCGAGCGTGTCACCGGCCCAGGTCGAGACGGGCCCGATGGCGAGGAAGCAGACGGGCACGACGAGCGCGAGCGTGAACAGCGGCGTTCCGACGTTGCGCACCGTCGCGGGCAGCACGCGCTCCACCTGTCGCTCCACGTGTGACTGGACGTACACGGCCAGGACGACCGGGATGACGGCGGACAGGTAGGTGGCCATGACGACCGGGATGCCGAGGAAGGTCAGCTTGCCCCCTTGCTGGGCGAACGCCTGCAGCGTCAGGTTCGCGCCGTGCGCACCGGGCATGACGGCGATCGTGGCGGAGTAGACGAGGGCACAGGCGACGACGATCGCCGTGAACTGGTTCGCCTTGAAGCGCTTGGCGGCAGTGACGGCCAGCAGGATCGGCAGGAACTGGAACACCGCGTCGGCCGCGGCGAACCAGATGGCGTACGTCGACGTGGTGCCGAAGCCCGGGCTGATCTTCACCGCGACCGCGAGGAGTGCCTTGAGCAGCCCCGCGGCCGCCAGGGTCCACAGGAACGGGGTGAAGATGCTGGTGACGAGGTCGATCACGCGGGAGAGCGGACCACCGGAAGAGCCACCGCCGGCCCCGTCCACGCCCTGGGCGACGACCGCCTCGTAGACGTGGCCGACGGTGTTGCCGATGACGACCTGGAACTGGCCGCCCGCCTCCACGACCGTGATGACACCGCTCGTGGACTCCACGGTGGCCTTGTCGGCCCTGGACGGGTCGACGAGCACGAAACGCAGTCGGGTCGCGCAGTGGGTCAGGGATCTGACGTTGTCCTTGCCGCCGACGCCCCGCAGGACCTCTTCGGCGATCGATGCGTACTTGCTTGTGGTTGTCACGGCTCCTCCTCGAGCCCCGCTGCCCCGGAACCGCGTGCCGATGGGCGGCAACAAAAAAACCCAAGCCGTGACCCTGCACGCCACTTGGAAAGTGAAGGGTCCCGGCTTGGGTTTTGCCTGCGGTCCAGTAACAATCCCAGCCTTGGTAAGACACCCGTGGATGCCTTGCGGCGAGACAGTAGACACGGTTCCCATTCGGTGTCCAGAGGCCGGGCGCCACATTTTCCCTCAGGGTGATCCCTGCGGTGTGGCGGTGGTCTCATTGACGCCGCGACCAAGGCGCGGCTACGGTACGCGGCACGGATTGTGACCGGCGTCAGCCGGGCAAGACCTGGGACGAGCTGTCGTGAGGCGGCTGTTCCCGGGTCTTTTTTTGTGCGCGTACGCCTGATATCCCGATGTCCCTGACTTTCCTCGGCCCTGACAGCCTGTCGGATTTCGGGAGCATCCGGTCCGGCGCCGAGATCGTCGTCGGGTGTCGTATCTCCGATATCCGTCCGGCGGCCCGGTGTTGCCGCATCTCACTTTCCGCGTGCCGTGAAGGGAACGGCACCCGCAGACAGAATCCAAGGAGTGGAAAAATGCCGGAGCGCTACGCGACCGTCCGCTGCCCACAGGGGCTGCACGCCCGACCTGCTGCCGCCTTCGCCCGCGCGGCAGCGCAGATGAGCCACCGCATCACCCTGCGCAGGACAGGCGGCGACCCGGTCCCGGTGAGCAGCACGCTCATGCTGCTGAGTCTGGGCCTCAAGGAAGGCGAGGAGGTCGTTCTCACCTCCGACGACGAGGCGGCCGGACCCGCGCTCGACCAGTTGGCGGCCCTGCTCGCCACGGACCTCGACATACGGTGAAGGGGCCGCAGGACAACGGTCATCGACGCGACTCTTGACGCGTCAATGACAACAGTGGCTTGATGCTCTGGGAGCGTTCCCACCTCACCCAGGGAAGGAACCACCATGCGCAGCACCAGACACTTACCCCCCTTACGGATCCTGCTGACCGCACTGCTGCTCTCCCTCAGCATGGCGCTCGCGGCGCCGGCCACTGCCACGTCTGCCGCGGCCCCCGTACGCATCATGCCGCTGGGCGATTCGATCACCGGATCGCCCGGATGCTGGCGGGAACTGCTGTGGAACCGTCTGCGGAGCAGCGGACACACGGACATCGACTTCGTCGGCACCCTCAGGCAGCAGGGCTGCGGCCAGGCGTTCGACGGTGACAACGAAGGCCACGGCGGTGAGCTGGTGACCACCGTGGCGGACCGGAACCTGCTTCCCGCCCGCCTCTCGGCGACGCGCCCCGACATCGTTGTCATGCACTTCGGCACCAACGACGTGTGGAGCGGCATCGCGCCCGCCCGCATTCTCGCCGCCTACACCAAGCTGGTCGGCCAGATGCGGGCGTCGAACCCGGACACGAAGGTGCTGGTGGCGCAGCTCATCCCCATGAATCCCAGCGGCTGCGCCGGTTGCGCCCAGCGTGTCGTCGACCTCAACTCGCGCATCCCCGCCTGGGCCCGGGCGGCGAGCACCAGCCGTTCGCCCGTGACGGTCGTCGACCAGTGGACGGGCTTCGCCACCGCGACCGACACCTACGACGGGGTGCACCCTTCCGACTCCGGCAACCGGAAGATCGCCGCCCGCTGGTACCCGGCCCTGACCTCCCTGCTCGACAAGCCCGCCTGAACGGCGGCGTTCCGGGCCGCCTCCTCCTGGCAGGGCGCTCACCAGGCGAGGTGCCGGTGACCCACGCCTCCGCCAGCCCGTCTCGGGCCGGACCGCCGTACCGGCCGACGGCACACGCGCCACCCAGGTCGGAACCGGCAGCCCCCACGGCCGGCACCCCTCGACCGCCGTCAGCCGCACCACGACCCGCGACTCCCTGCCCCACCACCACTCCCCCTCTTTGGAGCCGCCGTGACATTCCCCGCCCGCACCGCCCCACGAGTGGCCGCCGTCGTGGCCGCCCTCCTGGCTCTCCTCGCGCCCCTGCTGGCCTTCGGCACCTCGGCCCAGGCCGCGCCCACCGGCTTCCGCGTCCACAACGGCCGGCTGCTGGAGGCGTCCGGGAACGACTTCGTCATGCGGGGCGTCAACCACGCCCACACCTGGTACCGCAACCGGATCAGCTCCCTGGCCCACATCAAGGCCAAGAGCGCCAACACCGTCCGCGTGGTCCTCGCCACCGGTGACCGCTGGACCCGCAACGACACCGCCGACGTGGCGAACGTCGTGGCCCAGTGCAAGCAGAACCGGCTCATCTGCGTCCTGGAGGCCCACGACACCACGGGCTACGGCGACCAGGGCGGCGCCATCACCCTCTCCCGTGCCGCCGACTACTGGATCAGCGTGAAGAGTGCCCTGACCGGCCAGGAGAACCACGTCATCGTCAACATCGGCAACGAGCCGTACGGCAACAGCAACCACGCGAGGTGGACGGCCGACACCAAGGCGGCCATCCAGAAGCTCCGGGGCGCCGGGTTCCACCACACGCTCATGGTGGACGCGCCCAACTGGCCTCACCTCCTGGGGACAGCGCATCTTCAACGGCGCGAACGGCATCGCCGCCACAGCCAAGGAGGCCGCGATCTACTCCAGGCGGTGACGGCACTCCCCCACCCTCGCGGGCTGACCAGGGCCTCCCCCGCCGACAGCCCCTGGGAACGTTCCCACACACCGGCTCCACCCGCGCCTGCGCACCACAGTCGCACCTCGTCACGGAAGGAAGCTGGACCATGCGAACACACGTCACCGACGTCCAGGTGCCCGGGGGCACCTGGACCGACCGGGCGAGGCCTCGTCCGGGAGGCAGGCTCCTCAGGCTGAGGACGGCCGTGGTCGCGGCCGTGACCGGCCTGCTGGCCGCTCTGCTCTCCCTGCAGCCGGCGTCGGCTCGGCCGGCGCCGGCCCAGGACAACCCGTACGAGCGAGGCCCCGCCCCCACGGTCGGCAGCGTCGCCGCCCAGCGCGGCACGTTCGCCACCGCGGAGCTGACCGTGCCGCCCGGCAACGGCTTCAACGGCGGGAAGATCTACTACCCGACCGACACCAGCCAGGGCACCTGGGCCGCCGTCGCGGCCGTGCCCGGCTACACCGCCCGATGGTCCGCCGAGGGCGCCTGGATGGGACCCTGGCTCGCCTCCTTCGGGTTCGTCGTCATCGGTATCGACACCAACAGCCCCAACGACTACGACACCGCCCGCGGGACCCAGCTGCTCGCCGCGCTGGACTACCTCACCCAGAAGAGCCCGGTGCGCGACCGCGTCGATCCCGACCGGCTGGGCGTGATCGGGCACTCCATGGGCGGGGGCGGCGCCATCAACGCGGCCGTACGCCGGCCGTCGTTGAAGGCCGCCGTTCCCCTCGCGCCCTTCTCCCCCTCGCAGAACCTGTCCACGCTGCGGGTCCCCACGATGATCATGGGCGCACGGGACGACGGCACGGTCACCCCGTCCTACCTCGACGGTCTCTACGGCGGCATACCGGCCGGCACGCAGAGCGCCTTCATCGAGCTCAGCAGCGGCGGCCACGGCTTCCCCACGTGGGGGAACTCCCACGTGACGCGCCGCATGATCCCGTGGCTCAAGATCTTCCTCGACAACGACACCCGCTACACGCAGTTCCTGTGCCCGTCGCTGGCGGACTCCAGCAGCGTCTCCCGGGCGAAGACCAAGTGCCCGTACGTGCCGCCGGGCGGCACGACCCCGCCGCCGGCCGGCGGCGGGCAGGTCGTCGGCGCCGCCTCCGGCCGCTGCCTGGACGTGGCGAACTCGTCCCAGACCAACGGCACCCAGGTCCAGCTGTGGGACTGCGCGGACCGGGCCGGTCAGAAGTGGACACGCACCGAAGCCGGGGAACTGCGCGTGTACGGCACCAAGTGCCTGGACGCCGAGGCCTCGGGAACGTCCCCCGGCACGCGGGTCGTCATCTGGGACTGCCACGGCGGACAGAACCAACGGTGGAACGTCAACGCGGGCGGCACGATCACCAGCGCCCGCTCGGGCCTGTGCCTGGACGCGTACAACGCCGGCACCGGCAACGGCACGCAGGTGGTCCTGTGGAACTGCAACAACGGGTCCAACCAGCGGTGGACCCTCAGGTAAGGCACCGAACCCGGCCGTGAGGGATGATGCCGGAGTGCCGGGCACCCGGCCGGCACTCCGGTCACCGTCTTGCGGGGTTCATACGGGTTCCAGTCGCCACGAGCGTCGTCCTGCGGGACAGCACACCCCGCCGATGACACGCCTCGCGCCACGCGCGCATGTCCTCCCCGGCATGATTCCCCGCACTCCGTCGCGTCCGGGCCGGCCCGGTCAGCGCACGGTCCAGGTGAACTTGTCCCCGCCCACCCAGCGGACCACGTCCGGGTCGTCGAGGTCGTGGACTCTGATGCCGTACGCGGCGGCGGCCTGGAGGACGTCGGTGACGGCCTTCGCCTCGCCGACCACCTGGCCGTCGATCTCCACGATCCGGAACGGCGGTGTGCCCCGCTGCACCCCGAGCACCGTGATCCTCGGGTGGGAGATGTACGGGCTGGCGATTTCGGTCATGCATCGAGCGTAGAACCGAACCGGCGGCGGCGCGGCGTGCGCGGTCAGCCGTCGAGCATCTCGAGCACCGCCGCCTCGACCGCGCCCTGGGTGGCCGGGCGGCCGAAGTCGCCGTGCTCGCCGAGCCGGGTCAGCGCGGGGGCGATGGTCCGCCCCTGCTCGAACAGCTCGAAGACCTGCGGGTCGATGTAGGAGGCGCGGCACACGGCGGGTGTGTTGCCGAGGTAGTGGCTGACCTCGCGGACGGCCCGGCTGATCTGCCGGCGCCGGGCCGCCTGGGTGGCGCGGCCGGCCCGGGCCGTGACGGCCAGGGCGACGGCGGCCAGCACCGTCGCGTGCCAGGTGCGGAAGTCCTTGGCGGTGATGTCCGTGCCGGACAGGCGGCGCAGGGCCTCGTTGAGGTCGTCGCCGTGCAGGTCGTGCCAGGCGCCGCGCTCCCAGAACACGAACAGCCGTTCCCCGCCGCGCCGGCGGCGCAGCAGGGCCCGGACCACGGCGTGCGCCTGCTCGTCCACCAGGGCCCGGACCAGCGCGGTGCCGCCCTTGGCGGGATAGCTGAAGCCGATCTCGCCCCGGCCGCAGGTGACGTGCTCGCGCAGCATCGTCGTCAGGCCGTACGTCTCGCTGAGCCGGGTGTGCCGGTCGCTGCCGATGCGGAAGAAGCCGAGGTCGAGCAGGCGGACGGCGCAGGCGGTGACCCGGGCCCGGCTCAGGCCCCGCCCGGCCAGGTCGAGGGCGGCCTTCGCGCGCAGCTCGGGCAGGGTCCGGGCGACCTGCCGGACGTGTGCGTGTTTGGCCTGCTCCTGCTGGGCGCGGAACTCCTCGTGGTACAGGTACTGGCGGCGTCCGGCGTCGTCGGTGCCGACGGCCTGGAGGTGGCCGTGGGGCCAGCGGCAGATCCACACGTCACGCCAGGCGGGCGGGATGACCAGGGCCTTGATGCGGGCGATGTGCCCGGAGTCGGTCAGCGGCGTGCCGTCGGTGTCCAGGTAGCGGAAGCCCCGGCCGCAGCGGACGCGGCGGAACCCGGGCTGTTCGCAGGAGCTGGTACGCAGGCGCATGGTGCCTGTTCAGGGCCGCCGCCAGTCGTCGCTGGTCAGATGTGATCCGGCCTGCGGTCCCATGCGCAGCATGCCGCCGTCCACGCTCCAGGAGGCGCCGGTGACGTAGGAGGCGTCGGGCCCGGCGAGGAAGGCGACGACGGCGGCGACCTCCCGGGCGTCACCGGGCCGGCCGAGGGGCACGCCGGGGCGGCGCTCGGTGTGCGGGTCGGTGTCCTCCTGGCCGGTCATCGGGGTGGAGATCTCGCCGGGGGCGACCGCGTTGACGGTGATGCCGTGCTCGGCGAGTTCCAGCGCCATGACCTGGGTGAGCAGGCCGAGGCCGCCCTTGGCCGCGCAGTACGGGGCGGCGCCGACCCTGGGCTGGTGTTCGTGGACCGAGGTGATGTTGACGATCCGCCCGCCGTCGCCCTGCCGGATCATGTGCCGGGCCGCCTTCTGCCCGCACAGGAACGGCCCGACCAGGTCGACGTCGAGGACCTCGCGGACCGTGTCGAGCTTCAGGTCGAGGAACGGCGTCATGGTGCCCGTACCGGCGTTGTTGACCAGGACGTCCACGCGGCCGAGGCGGTCGCACAGCTCGTCGACGGCGTCGGCCGCCTCGGGCAGCCGGGTGAGGTCCATGTGGACCACCTCGGCACGCTGTCCGTGCGCCCGGACCTCCTCCGCCGTCGCCTGCGCGCCCTCCAGGTCGCTGTGCCAGGTGATGCCGACGTCCATGCCGGCCCGGGCGAGCCGTACGGCGGTGGCCTTGCCGATGCCGGAGTCGGCGCCGGTGACCACGGCGACCTTGGTGCGGGCGGCGGTGGGTGCGGACATCACGGGCCTCCTCCTCGGCGGCTGCGCGGGGCGATGCGTCGAGGTACCCGGGTGGGCACCGGCCAAACCGCTCGCTGCCCTGCCGGGGCCTGGGACGATCCCGCCGTGCGGCGCGCAGGGGCGTGGGGAACCCTGGGGGCAGGAGGTGGTGATGGATCCTGTCGAGGCCCTGGACCGGATCGCCTTCCTGCTGGAGCGGTCCCTGGCGCCGGCCTACCGGGTACGCGCGTTCCGTACGGCGGCCCGGGTGCTGACGGAGCTGGGCGAGGAGGAGGTGCGCCGGCGGGCGGCGGCCGGGTCGCTGGAGACGTTGAAGGGGGTCGGCCCGAAGACCGCGCAGGTGGTGCGGGAGGCCCTGGCCGGCGAGGTGCCCGGCTACCTGCGCAAGCTGCAGGACGAGGCCGGGGAGCAGCCGGTGGTGCGCGGCGGGGAGCGGCTGCGGGCGCTGCTGCGCGGCGACTGCCACATGCACTCGGACTGGTCGGACGGCGGCAGCCCCATCGAGGAGATGGGCCGGGCGGCGATCGGGCTGGGGCACGAGTGGGCCGTGCTGACCGACCACTCGCCCCGGCTGACGGTGGCACGGGGGCTGTCCGCCGACCGCCTGCGCGAACAGCTGCGGGTGGTGGCCGAGCTCAACGAGACGTGGGCGCCCTTCCGGCTGCTGACCGGCATCGAGTGCGACATCCTGGAGGACGGCTCCCTCGACCAGGAGCCCGGCCTGCTGGCGCAGCTGGATGTCGTCGTGGTGTCGGTGCACTCGAAGTTGCGCATGGACGCCCGGTCCATGACCCGCCGCATGGTGGCCGCGGTCCGCAACCCGCACTCCGACGTGCTCGGGCACTGTACGGGACGGCTGGTGACGGGGCGGGGCCGGCCGGAGTCGGAGTTCGACGCGGACGAGGTGTTCGCGGCGTGCGCCGAGACCGGCACGGCCCTGGAGATCAACAGCCGGCCCGAGCGGCTGGACCCGCCGCGGCGGCTGCTGCGCCGGGCCGTGGCGGCGGGCGTGCTGTTCTCCATCGACACCGACGCGCACGCGCCGGGCCAGCTGGACTGGCAGGTCCACGGGTGCGTACGGGCGCAGGAGTGCGGGGTGCCGCCCGAGCGGGTCGTCACGACCTGGTCGGCGCAGGAGTTGCTGGCCTGGACGCGGGAACGGGTCTTGCCCCCGCGCTAGCGGTTACCCGTGGGCGGTGAGCGAGAGGAAGGGACCTTCAGCTATGGAACGGGCTGCCGTGTTCGACGTCGACGGCACACTGGTCGACACCAACCACCTGCACGTGGCGACCTGGTGGGAGGCGTTCCGGCAGGCCGGGCACCGGGTGCCGATGCACGCCGTCCACCGGGCCGTGGGTCTGACCTCCACGGACCTGGTCGCCCATCTGCTCGGCGACGACCGGGACCCGGACCAGGACGCCGAGCTGAGCGCCGCGCACAAGGCGCTGTACGGGCAGTACTTCGACCGGCTGCCGGCGCTGCCCGCCGCCGGGGACCTGCTGCGGCGGCTGCACCGGGACGGCTGGAAGGTGGTCCTGGCGACCTCGGCGGGCGGTGCGGAGCTCGGCGCGCTGCGCCGGGCGCTCGACGCGGACGACGCCATCGCCGCCGTCGCCGGCGCGGACGACGTGGAGGAGGGCAAGCCCGCTCCCGAGCCCGTGGAGCACGCGCTGGAGCTGGTGGGCGTGCCCGCCGAGCGGGCGGTGTTCGTCGGCGACACCGTGTGGGACATGCGGGCGGGCAGGAGGGCCGGGGTGCGCTGCGTGGGCGTGCTGTGCGGCGGCATCCCGCGCGCCGACCTGGAGGGGGCCGGCGCGGACGCGGTGTACGACGATCCCGCCCACCTGCTGGAGTCGCTGCGGGACAGTCCCTTCGCGTGACGGGTCCGGGGACGCGTTCCTCGTCACCTTCGCGTGGATCCTCCGTTCGGCCGGATACCCGCAGCGGATGATCGGTGTGATGGAGGGTGTACGACGGCAGGCGGGCGCCGCCGGCCGCGCGGGCTGGGCGGTCCGGGCGGTGGACGGGGTACGACGGGACGCCGGAGCCGTGGGGCGGGCCGCACGGGCCGCCGTACGGGGCCCGGGGCGGGAGCGCGACCTGGTCGTGCAGTCGCTGAAGGCCGCGGCGGCGGCGCTGCTGGCCTGGCTGGTGGCGGGGGTGTGGCTCGGCGACCCGCTGGCGCTGATGGCCCCGTGGGTGGCGCTGGTCCTGGTGCAGTCCACCGTGTACAGCTCGCTGGTGCAGGGGGCGCGGCAGTTCACGGCGATCTGCGCCGGGACGCTGCTGGCGTCGGCGGCGCAGGCGCTCACGGACGACACGACGGGGGCGCTCGCCCTGTCGATCCCGGTGCTGATGCTCCTCGCGAACTGGCCCCGGTTCGGCGACCAGGGCGTCTACGCGGCCACCACCGCCCTGTTCACGCTGGCCTCGGGCACCGTCAGCGCGTCCGCGGTGGGGCACCGGGTGGGTCAGGCGGCGCTCGGCGCGGTCATCGGGGTCGCGGTCAACGCGCTGGTCCTGCCGCCGATCCATCTGCGGGACGTCCGTGAGAACCTGGCCGCGCTGCCCCGTCAGGCGGGTGACGTCCTGCACGCCGTCGCCGCCGACCTGCGGGAGAACACCTGGGACACGCGCGCGTGGCTCAGTGCCTCGTCCCGGCTGGAGCGCCGCCTGGAGACGCTGCGCGCGGCCCGCCGGTGGAGCCGGGAGAGCCTGCGGCTGACCTGGGGTCCGCTGCGCGCGCTGCACCGCGTCCCGCGGGAGGCGCTGCCGCCGGCGGACGAGGACGAACGCTGCGGTCGTCTCACCGGGCACGTGACGGCGCTGATCCGGACGCTGGCGGTGGCCGCCGACGACAACCGGACCCCCGCCCCGCCCGACAGCCGGGCCCTGACCGCGTACGCGCGGCTGCTGGAGCTGATCGGCGACGCCTGCCACGCGGAGGGCGACCGCCTGCTGAACGGCGGCACGCCCTGCTCCGCGGACGGCCGGACGGAAAGGCAGCGGCGGGAACTGCACGGGCGCCTCCAGGAGGAACTGCGCGAGCACGCCGGCCAGGGCGCGTCCCGGACCGCGGTGCTGGGCACGCTGCTGCTCCAAGCGGAGAACCTGTGGGCCGAGGCCGTCCCGGACGCCCGGGGACAGTGACGCGGATCACCGCGGACCTGCCCGGGGCGCGGCCGCGAGGCGACCGCCGTCCGCACCCGCCCCTTCGACCGCCCCGACCGCGATTCCCCCGTCCGGTCGGGGCTTTCGCTTGTGCCGGGCCGCCCCGGGTGCGATCCGCCCGGGCCGGGTACTCGGTCCGCTCCGGGCTGGAATGCGGCCGAGAGGAGCGGATGGTGAGCAGTGCAACGGGCATGAGGGTCGTCGTCACGGGTGCCACCGGGAATGTGGGCACCAGTGTCGTGCGGCTGCTCTCGGAGGACCCGGAGATCGGCTCCGTGCTGGGTCTGGCGCGGCGGATCCCCGACTGGTCGCCCCCGAGGACGGACTGGTCCGCGGTCGACCTGGCCTCGCAGGAGTCCGACCTGGCCAAGCTGTTCTCGGGGGCGGACGCGGTGATCCATCTGGCCTGGGCGTTCCAGCCCACGCACGACCCGGTGCTGACCTGGAACACCAACGTGCTCGGCAGTCTGCGGGTGTTCGAGGCGGTGGCGGCGGCCGGAGTGCCGACGCTCGTCCACGCCTCCTCGGTCGGGGCGTACTCGCCCGGCCCCGAGGACCACCAGGCCGTCGACGAGTCATGGCCGACGCACGGCTGGCCGGATGCCGCGTACTGCCGGGAGAAGGCCTATCTGGAGAGGGCTCTGGACACCTTCGAGCGTGACCACGCCGGGATCCGGGTGGTGCGGATGCGGCCCGCGTTCCTGTTCAAGCGGGAGTCGGCGAGCGAACAGCGCCGCATCTTCGGCGGCAAGTTCCTGCCGGGGCCGCTGATGCGGCCCGAGATGCTGCCCTTCCTGCCGGACGTCCCGGGGCTGCGGGTGCAGGCCCTGCACACCGACGACGCGGCGACCGCGTACCGGCTCGCGGTGCGCACCGACGTCCGGGGCGCCTTCAACCTGGCCGCCGAGCCGCCGGTCGACGCGGCGCTGCTCGCCGAGATGCTGGGGGCGCGCCCGGTGCGGCTGCCGCGTACGGCGGCCCGTTCGGCGATCGCCGCCGCATGGGGTCTGCATCTGCTGCCGGCCTCGCCGCACCTGTTCGACGCGGTGCTGAGGCTGCCCCTGATGGACTGCACGCGCGCGCGTGCGGAGCTCGGCTGGCGGCCGGTGCGTACGGCGACGCAGGTACTGGAGGAGTTCTTCGAGGGGCTGCAGCAGGGGGCCGGGGCGCGGACAGAGCCGCTGCGCGGGCGCAAGGTGGGGTGAAACACCGGGGCACGTCGAGGCCCCGCCCGGTGGGCGGGGCCTCGGGGAGCCGGAGTCGGTGGGTCAGGCGGAGGGTTCGTCGGGCACGGGCTGTTCGGGGTGGACGCTTCCCGAACGCGGTGCCCCCTCGGGGCCCGTCCCCGCCTCGTCCGTGTCGGGCACGTCGCCGCCGGTCCCGGCGGACTGCTGCTCCCGCTGTGCGGACTCGTCCTGATGGCTGGTACGGCCGGGAGCGACCTCCCAGGGGTCCTCCCCCTCGGTGGCCTGCTGGTCCGGCAGGTCCCGCGGGACGGGCGCGCCGTTCTCGCCCGGCGCCTCGCTGCGGTGGTCGGTCACGGCGTACTCCCTTCGCGTCGCCCGTCAGGTGATCCGGGCGGCACGCGAGTACCTCCGCGACGACCTGCGAAACCTCAGCGGGCGAGAGCGTCGATCTCGTCGAGCGCGGCGACCAGCTCGGGCGAGACCGCGTCCCGCACCCAGCGCCGGTGCTCCGCGCCGACCGCCCGGGGAACGGTCTCGGTGTGCATGATCAGGTAGAGATAGGCGCGGTAGAGGGCGAGACGCAGGCGGGCCGGCGCGTCGAACCGGGGCCGGCCGCCCGCCTCCCGGTAGCCCGCCAGGAACGCCTCGTCCTTCCTGATGTCCCCGAGCAGCGCCAGGGAGACGAAGTCGGCGAGGGGATCGCCCCAGAACATGCGCTCCCCGTCGATGAGGCCGCCGATCCGGGCCTGCCCGCGCGCCCGGTCGACCAGGATGTTGCCCGGCCACAGGTCGAAGTGGACGGGGCGCGGGATGACGACCTCCTCCAGGGCGTCGTACGCGCCACGGGCGGTGCGGGCGATGGCGTCGGCGGGGCGGGGCAGCTGCGGCCGGTAGCGCCGGGCGTCGTCGAGGACGGCCTCGAACATCGCCGTGAACGCGGTCCGCCAGTCGGCGGCGAGCGGCCCGAGGGCCCCGGAGGGGTAGCCGAAGCCGGGGCCGGTCAGGTGGTGGAGGCGGGCGACCTGCCGGCCCACCTCGGCGCGCAGCGCGGCCGTGTCCGCCTCGGTGAGCGAGCCGTCCCAGGGGTCGCCCGGGCACGCCGTCATCAGCAGGAACCCGGGACCGGCCGCCAGGACGCGCGGCGCGGGGACACCCGCCCGGGCGGCCACCCCGTAGAACTCCGCCTCCGAGACGAGGAGGTGCCGTTCGTGACGCAGGCCGGGCGCGTCCGGTGCGGGCGGGGTCTTCAGCACGTGGCGGCCGCCGTCGGTGAGCAGCAGCTCCTCGACGGTGTTGTACGTGCCGCCGGTCAGGGGGCGCACGTCACCGAGACGGTCGGGCGGCAGGCCCGCCGCCGTCAGTGCCCGCCGCGCCCGCTCCCAGGAGTCCGCCATCGTGCGCCCGCCCCTCCCCCTCGGTCAGCCGGCCGTGTACACGTCCTCGACGTAACGCCCTTGTGCGATCAGGTCGTCGAGCCACCGCTCGGCGGCCGTCTCACCGGCGTCCGGCCCGTGCTTGCGGTACAGGGTACGCAACGCCTCCCGCACCCCGGGGGCCATCCGGGAACCGTCGCCGCACACGTACACCCGGGCCCCGGCCCGCAGCAGGTCCCAGACCTCGGCGGCCTCGGCGGTGATGCGGTGCTGCACGAACCGCACGTCCCCCTCGGGGGCGGCGCTGAAGGCGGGGCGCAGCGAGACCGCCCCGGCCGCCTCGGCGGCGCGCAGTTCCCCGGCGTGCAGGAAGTCGGCGTCGGGGGCGTCGCAGCCGAAGTAGCACAGGGCGGGAGCCAGTTCGGCGCCCGCGGCGAGGGCTGCCACGCGGTCGGCGATGGCGCCGCGGAACGGGGCGAGACCGGTGCCGGCCGCGACCATGACGACCGGCACGGCGGAGCCGTCGACGCGGAACGCCTCCCGGCACGGCTGGACACGGGCGTACACGGTGTCGCCGGGCTCGACGGTGGCGAGGTAGCCGGACCCGGTGCCGCGGTAGCGGCCCCTGCCGGAGCGGGCGGGGGCCTCCAGCAGGGAGACCATCAGGTCGGCGTGGCGGGGGTCGGCGGCGGGTGAGGAGGACACGGAGTAGTGGCGGGGCCGCATCGGGGTGAGGAGGCCGAGGAGGGCCGGCCAGTCCAGGGCGCCCCGCAGGGCGGGGTGGTCCTCGAGGATCTCCACGAGGGTGCGGGGGTCGTCGCCGGTGAGGGCGGCGAGGGCCGCGCGTTCGGGCGGGCAGGGGTTGGCGGCGGCGAGCGCGGCCCGCTGGGCGCTGTCCGGGCGTTCCTGCAGCTCGACGTGGTGGGTGAGGAGCTGCCGTACGGTCAGGGGCCGGTCCACGGCGAGGCCGTCGCGGCGCGGCCGGGTGGGCCGGATGTCCAGGACGGTGTCGAGGTCGGCGCCGAGCGCGGCGGCGGCCCGGGTGACGAGGTCCGGGGCGTTGGCGGGCAGCACGGTGAGGTGGTCGGCGGTGCGGTAGGTGACGCCCTCCGGCAGCGCGACGCGCACGAACCGCTTGCGGCGCGGGTACCCGGGCGCGGTGAGGTCGTAGGCCTCGGTCACCGTCATGGGGAGCAGCCCGTGCCGTTCGGCGAGGGCGTCCAGCGGGCCGCCGGTCAGGGTGCGCACCTCGTACGCCGCCTCCGGCGCGTCGCTCGGCGCGGTGGCGTCCGGGTCGCCGTGGCGCTCCAGGAGCGCCGTGCGGAGCCGTTGTGTGAAGGCGCGGACCGTGCCGGTCAGGTCGCCGGAGGCGTCGGCCGCGGCGCGCTGCAGCAGCCGGGTGGCGCCGAGTTCCGCCAGGCGCGCGTCGATGCGGGTGGGGACCTGCTGGTAGGTGGCGGCCCAGGTGCGGTCGCCGACGCCCAGCACGGCGTACGTGACGCCCGTCAGGTCGGGGGTGCCCTCCAGCCGGGCGGCGAAGGCGGTGGCGTCGTCGGTGGGGCGGCCGTTGTAGGAGGCGGCGCTGATGACGACGGCACGGTCGGTGGGCAGCCCGTCGGCGTAGGCGTCCAGGGGCGCCACCTCGGTCGCGCAGCCGAGGGCGGCGGCCTCGTCGGCCAGCCGGGCGGCGAGGTCGCGGCAGGTGCCGTAGTTGCTGCCGTGCAGGAACAGGACGCCTGTGCCGGGGCGGACGCGGGCGGGCAGAACGGCCGTGTCCTGCGCGGGCTGTGCACCGGCCGCCGCTCCGGGCAGGGCGGTGTGCACCCGGTCGGCGGAGGTGCGCGGGGTCAGGGTCAGGGTGAAGCCGTCGGGCTTGAGGGTGAGGGTCTCCTTGACCGTGAGCCGGTAGCCGGCGTGGTCGTGCAACCGGTAGCGGTGGACCAGCATGGCCAGCAGCATGGTCGCCTCGTGCAGGGCGAACTGCCGTCCGATGCAGGCGCGTTCACCGGTGCCGAACGGCTTGAAGGCGTGCACCGGGCGCGTCGCCTCCGCCTCGGGCGTGAAGCGGGAGGGGTCGAACAGCTCCGGGTTGTCGCCCCACACGGGCTGCCGGTGCAGCATCGGGGCCATGACGACGACGCCCTGTCCGGCGCGCAGCGGGACGCGCCCGCCGAGCAGGGTGTCCTCGACGGCCTCCCGGGCGAAGGCGGCGGCCGTCGGCCACAGCCGCAGCGCCTCGTTGAGGACCTGCCGGGTGTAGGTGAGCCTGCCGATGTCGTCGTACGCCGGCTCCGGGTCGGCCTGGTCGCCCCACAGGGCGTCCACCTCCCGCTGGACGAGCTGCAGCACGGCCGGGTGCCGGGCGAGGTAGTACAGGGCGAAGGACATCGCGCCGGAGGTGGTCTCGTGCCCGGCGATGAGGAAGGTGATGACCTGGTTGCGGATGTTGGCGGTGTCGAGCGCAGTGCCGTCGGCGGGGTGGCGGGCGGTGAGCATCAGGCCGAGCAGGTCCTCGGCGGCCTGCCCCTCGTCGCCGCCGCGGGCGGCGATGACGTCGTCGACGACCCCGGCGAGGTAGGCGGCGTCCGCGCGGAAGGCCGCGTCGGCGGCGGAGTGGTCCTCGTCCGGGCGCCGGGCGAGGCGGGTCATGCTCCACTCCAGGCAGCGGACCATGGCCTCGACGAACGGGTGGGGCTCGTCGCGCGTGAACGACCCGAAGTCGTAGCCGAATCCGGCGAGCCCGATGGTGTCGAGGGTCATCCGGGTCATGTCGTCGGGGACGTTCACCGGCTGCCCGGCGCGGGCGGCGCGGTCCCAGGTGCCGAGGAGCCGGCGGGCCACCTTCAGCATCACCGGGTGGTAGGCGCGCATCGAGCCGAGGGCGAAGGCGGGCATGAGGATGTCGTGTGCCTTGGCCCAGTTGGGCTCGTCGTTGTACGCGGTGAACAGGCCGTCGGCGGTGAACTCCCGGACGTGCTGCAGCGCGGGGCCGACGTGCTTGGTGAACCGCTGCTCGTCGGCGAGTTCGGTGACCAGGTCCAGGTCGGCGACGAACAGCGTGTCCCGCCCGTGCAGCCGCCGCACGAGCACCGGTCCGTGCTCCCGCATCAGGTCCATGACCTGCTGGACCGGGGTGCGGCCGGGCCCGGTGGCGGAGATGTCGACGACCGGGACGGGGTGTGCGGAGCGGGGGTGCTGCGCGGTGGGGGGCATGACGCGGCAACTGCCTTTCGCGATACGGACGTAGCGCGATCCAGCCTGGTCGACCGCCACCGGGCCGGCGGGCCGCGGGACTACATGATCGTGCAGTCAAAACTGCTCAAAGGGGCTTGCCGACCTCGCTGCCCGCCGCACCGGCCGCCGCTGCCACGATGCCGGGGACCAGGTCCAGGGCGGGCCGCCAGCCGGGCCGCAGGGCGGCCTCGGCGCCCGTGGTGACGGTGATCAGGTCGAGTGAGGGCACGACCACGACGTGCTGTCCGGCGTAGCCGCCGGCGAAGTACGCCGGGCGGCCCGCCAGTTCGGTCACCCACCACAGGTACCCGTAGCCGACGCCCTCCGGCGGGCCGCCGGCGGTGTGGGCGCGGGTGGCCTCGGCCGCGTACGCGGCGGAGAACAGCCGGTGCCCCTCCGGTGCCACCCCCGCGGCCAGCCACAGCCGGGCCAGCGCGACCAGGTCGGGCGGGGCGAGCCGGAGGTGGCCGAAGCCGTACGGCACTCCCTCCGGGTCGCGTGGCCAGTGCCGCCTGGTGATGCCGAGCGGGGCGAACAGACGCCGGACGGCGTACGCCTCCAGGTCCTCCTCCCCCAGCGCCCGCTGCAGGCAGGCCGCGAGGAGGTGGGCGGCTCCGTTGTCGTAGCGGAAACGGGTGCCCGGGCGGGCCAGGCGGGGCGCGGTCAGCAGCGTGTTCGTCCAGCCGGCCGGGAGAGCCATCACCGCGTCGATGTCGTAGGGGCCCGAGGGGTCGGTGCCGCCGGTCATGGTCAGCAGGTGGCGTACGGACACCTCCCGGAACGCCTCCGGGACCGCTCCGCCCAGCAGTGCGGCGACGGTCGCGTCCAGGTGCAGCCGGTCGTCGTGGACCGCGCAGCCGATGAGCGTGGACAGCACGCTCTTGGTGACCGAGTAGACGTCTCCCGGTTCGTGCAGCGCCCGCTCGCCGTACGCGTGGGCGGCCACCGTGCGGTCGCCGTGCACCACCACCAGGTGTTCGGTGTGCGCGAACCGCGTCTCGCGCCGGATCCGTGCGTCCGCCTCGGCGACGGCCTCCTCGACAGTCAAGGGCTCTCCCTTCCTTGTCGCAGGCATGCTCGGCGCAACCTCCGCCCGACACAAGCGATTTGTTTCCCTCCCGGGCACGCACCCGCTGTTCGTCCGCCCGTGACCTCGCTGTTTAGGGTGGGTCACATGGTGGTGTGCGGTGGTCGACCTGGTGGGAGGTGCCGGTGGACGCGGATCGGCGGGAGGCCGTGCTGTGGCGCAACCGCGCCCTGACGCTCTTCGACCGGGTCACCGTGCCGGTCGCGGTCTGCGACGTGTACGGCTCGGTCCTGCTCGCCAACCCGGCGATGGCCGCGGAGTGCGGTACGACACCGGGGCGGCTGCGCGGGCGGGAGGTGCTGCAGTTGTTCCGGCCGCGGGAGGAGGCGCAGGTCGAGCGGATCGCCGAGGCGCTGCGGCTGCGGCACCGGTCCCGGTACCAGGTGTCGGTGCGCTGGCGGGCGCCCGGCGGCGGGGAGCGGTACGGGGAACTGACCGCGGACCCGGTGAGCGACAGCGTGGACGCCACACCCGCACTGCTGGTGATGCTGCGGGTGGACGGCGAACGCGAGCGGTGCGAGCAGGCACCGGCGGTGCCTGTCACCCCGAGGGAGGCCCGCATCCTGGCCCTGCTGGCCCAGGGCGCCACGACCGCCCGGGCCGCACGTGAGACCGGTCTGACCGCGGACGGCGTGACGTACCACCTGCGGCGGCTGTCCGCCCGGTGGGGCGCGGCCAACCGCACCGAACTCGTTGCCCGCGCCTACGCGCTGGGCGTGCTCACCTCCGGGGTCTGGCCGCCGTCGGCCGCGCTCCCGGAGTCCGGGTAGGCCGTGCGCGCGGCGCAGCGGGCGGTGCCGGCTCCCTCCGGGGCTCCGAACCGGGCCAGGGTGTGCCAGACCATCTTCAGGTCCTGCAGCGCGTACCGGCCCGTCCGCGCTGCGTCGCCGATGGCCCGGGGGTCCAGGACACCGTCGCGGGCGATGCGGGCGCCCAGTTCGGCGTACTCCTGCCCCCGGTAGCCGGCGTGGCGGCGCGCCTCGGTCACCGTGAGCCAGTAGCCGGGGTGCCACTCCACGGGGCACGGCAGGCGCCGAGCGGCGGCCTCGACCGGTGTGCCGCGGTAGCAGGCGTCCAGCACCAGCGCCTCCACGTCCCGGGCCAGGTCGACACCGCCGTGCACGTGCGCCTCGATGTAGTCGTTCAGCGGGTCCTGGTGGTCCGCCTCGGCCAGCGCGATGAGGGACATGCCGGCCGCGACGCCGAAGTCGGCGGGCTCCGCCGCGCTGTCGGGGTAGCAGAACGTGGCCCGGCTCAGCGTCCGACCGGCCAGCCGGAAGTGGGAGGAGCCGAACCGCGGGGCGGCACCGACCACTTGGCGGCGGAAGTTCAGCGCACCGTACACGGGCCGCTCGTGCGGCGGCCCGTCGTCGTACACCCCGCCGAAGATCCGGCTCTCCCAGCGCCAGCGGTCACCGCCCGGGTGCGCGGTGAGGCCGCCGTTGCCGGTGCCGGTGACGAACTGCGAGTGGTACGTGCCGTCCTGGGCCAGCGCCGTGAGGATCGGCAGCCCCCGGACCAGCCGGTCCGGATGGAAGTTGAGGGTGATGCGCGCTTCGGCGCCCAGCGGCGGTCCGGTCGAACGGGCCGCGACATGGCGCAGCGCCGCCCGGGCCCGCGGTGCCGCGACGTCACGGAAATCCACTGGCTCCCCCTCGTCGAGGACGCATACCCTGCCCACGAAACCTAGACCCCCTAGGTTTCAGAACCACCCAGGAGACCTCTATGAAATCCCTCACCGAGCAGGACATCCGCAACTCCTTTATCAACTGCTCGAAGGGAGAGGCCAAGCGGCTGGCCGTCCCCCGCGACCTCGGCGAACGCCCCTGGGACGACCTGGACTTCCTCGGCTGGCGTGATCCCGGAGCCCCCGACCGCAGTTATCTCGTCGCCGAACGCGAGGGACGGCTCGTCGGGGTGGCGCTGCGCTTCCAGCCCGCGCAGCGCGGGTTCCTGCACCGCAGCATGTGTTCGCTGTGCCTGACCACCCACCCGCGGGGCGGCGTCTCGCTGATGACCGCGCGCAAGGCGGGCCCGGCCGGCCGGGAGGGCAACTCGGTCGGCGCGTACATGTGCACCGACCTCGCCTGTTCCCTCTACGTCCGCGGCAGGAAGGTGCCGGAGACCGGGGCCCGCTTCGAGGAGAGCCTGACCCTGGAGGAGCAGATCGCCCGCACGACGGGGAATCTGTACGCCTTCCTCGACAAGGTGCGCGACTGACGCGGTCGGCTGAGCCGTGACGCCGGTCACCGGTCCCGCAGGTGGGCCGCCGTCACCCGGTGCAGGTGGATCAGCACGTCGTGGCTGCGGGCGAGCGCTACGGCGTGCTCCGGCTCCGGGTAGGCCGTGCCTATGCTGCGGGTCGGCCGGGCGTTGCGCAGCCAGGTACGGGCCGGTTGCGGCACGGCCCGCAGGTCGAGGACGTAGGCGCGGTGGCGTACGCGGTCGAGCATCCTCTCGTTGCTGCCGGGCCCGGCCGGTCCCAGCGTGAAGCGCCGCACGTCCCCCGCGGGCGCGGTGGCGTTGAACGAGCCCCGGTCGAAGGTGAAGCCGGCACTCATATACGCCTCGCCGAGCCGGTCGCGCAGGAACGCGCCCTGCATCTTCGGGTAGTGGGCGGGGTCGTCCGGCAGGTAGGCGACGTGTGCGTTGTGCGCCGACAGCAGGACCTTGTCGCCCGTGTGCCGCGCCCACCAGGCCACGTTGTCCGCCATGAGTGCGTCGCGGTAGCGCATCGCGGCCCTGATCTGTTCCGCGTCCGCGAAGTCGAAGGCGTAGCCGCGGGCCGTCTGGTCGATGGCCGTGGCGTGCTGGAGCGCCCAGTCGTACCCCGTCCGGTCGGTGCCCGGCCCCCGCTGCCGCAGCAGCTTCAGGGCCTCGCCGGTCCGGGCCGCCATCTCCTTGCGCTCGGCGTACGGCTTGTTCATGTACTGCTCGATGTACTCGCCCGTCGCCACCGTGGGGCGCAGGTCCCGGTACAGCGCGGTGAAGCGGGCGAGGAGGCCGGGACGGGTGCGGGCCACGTAGTGGGTGACCTCGTCGTACAGCTCGGGGCCGGCCCAGGCGAAGTCGTCGCCCATGAACTGGACCGGGTCGTGCGGGTGCTGCCGGTTGTAGGCGCGCATCCACTCCACGAGTCCCAGGTATTCGGCGTTGTTCCACCACAGGTAGTCGCGCTGGAACTCCTCGCGCATGATGCGCCGCGGGTCTCCCTCGCCGTACAGGACGTAGGCGTTGAGGCGCAGGCCGGTGCTCCAGGGAGCCTCCAGGGCGAAGGTGCGGAAACCCTTCTCCTCGACGAGGTGGCGGAAGACGCGGGCCTTCATTGCCAGGAACTCGTGCGAACTGTGCGTGGCCTCGCCCAGGCCGACGACCCGGGCGTCACCGATCATGCGGTCGACAGGACGCAGGTCCCGGGTGTCGCCGCCCGGTTCGACGGTGCGCAGCGGGTGGGCGGCGCGGTCGAGGGCCTCGACGACGGGTGAGGCGGGTGCGGCGGTGGTCGCCGCGGTGAGGGGTGCGGGGGCGGCCACGGCCGGGACCGTGGCCGTCAGCGTTCCCACAGCCACCAGCAGGGTCAGGGCGATGCCGGCCCGATGCCGTGTGGTGGTCCGATAGCGGGTCGTGGTCCGATGCCGTGTCATGATCCAAGGCTCGCGCCCCGCGACGGCGGAAACCATGAGGTTGACCGCCGTCCCGAGGTGCGGAGAACCGCCACACGGGCCGGGGGTTTTCCGCAGCGCGCGGGCCGGCTCCCGGCGGCGACCTCGCCGGCATGACGACTCAGCGGCGCACCGCCCCCCTGCCGCACGGGCGGCGGCGAGTGGAGACGGGGGCGGAGCGGTCCCGCCCGCGCGTGCCGGAGCGTGTGCCCTACGCGCCGCAGCCCGGCCACCCGGAACGTCTGATACCTCCGCCTCGTCCGTCCTGCGCGACCGGCCACAGGATGGCCGAATGCTGCCCTTGCGCCCCAGGCCGACTACCGTCCTTCAGGGATACGTTCGATGCGCGGGTGAAAGGGAACAGCCCAGAGGATGCAACAGGTACGTGAGTGGACGGCGCCCGCCGTCAGTTTCGTCAAGCGGCGCCGGGATCCTGTGGTCGTCCAGGCACTGCGTTCGGCCACGGCGGCGACGATCGCCTATGTCATCGCACTGCGTCTGAGTCCCGAGGCGGCACCGCTCACCGCACCCCTGACCGCGCTGCTGGTCGTCCAGGTCACCCTCTACGCCACGCTCACCAACGGCATCCGGCGGGTCAACGCGGTGGTCGCCGGCGTGCTCGTCGCCATCGCCTTCAGCCTGCTGGTCGGCCTGACCTGGTGGAGTCTCGCGCTGCTGATCCTGGCCTCACTGGCCGTCGGTCACCTGGTCCGCGTCGACGAGTACGTCCCCGAGGTGGCGATCAGCGCGATGCTGGTCCTCGGCGTGACCACCCACGGGGACACCGCGTGGGCCCGGGTGCTGGAGACGCTGATCGGCGCCGTCGTCGGACTCGCCTGCAATCTGCTGCTGGCCCCGCCGGTGTGGGTGGAGGAGGCGGGCGAGTCGATCGAGGGGCTGGCGCGCCGCGTGCGGCAGTTGATGCTGCGGATGGGCGAGGAGGCCGCGGGCCGTACGCCCGTGGACCACGCGGCCGCCCGGCTGCACGAGGCGCGGCGCCTGGACCACGACATCGTCGAGGTGGACGCGGCCCTGCGGCAGGCCGAGGACAGTCTGCGGCTCAACCCGCGCGTCCGGGAGGGCCTGCTGCACCGGGTGGTGCTGCGCACCGGCCTGGACACCCTGGAGATCTGCACGGTCGTGCTGCGGGTGCTCGCGCGCACCCTGACGGACCTCGCCAAGCAGCGCGAGCCCGACCCGCTGTTCGGGCCCGAGACCGGCGCGACCGTGGAGCAGCTGCTGTCCGAGATCGCCAACGCCGTCGTCAGCTTCGCGGTCCTGGTGACCACGAGCGTCAGCGCCAACGCCGAGTCGGCCGAGGAACGGCTCGCCACCGAACTGCGGCAGGCCGCCGCCACCCGGGACAAGCTGGCCCAGCAACTGCTGGACGAGGTACAGCACGACGTCCGCCAGTGGCAGCTGTACGGGGCGGTGCTGACCGAGGTCAACCGCATCCTGGACGAGCTCGACACCGAGCACCGCTCGCACCGGCTGCTGGAGGAGCTGGACCGTCACACCCGCGAGCAGCGTGAACGCCTGCCGCGGCTGACCCGGCTGCGGGAGCGCCTGGGCGTGCAGGAGCGGATGTGGCGGAACCGTACCGGCGTCGGCGGGCGTTCTCGGTAGGGAGCGCCGCGACGGGGTCGGCGCCGGAGGTGAGGGAGCGGGCCGATGACGGACAGCACCGTGCGGATCGACGGCAGCACACTGCGGCTGCCGGGTGGGGTGGCGGTGCGGTTCATCCGTACGCTGCGGCTGCCCGAGCACGGCACCCATCCGCTGCCGCCCGGGCTCGGGGAGTTCCCGGTACGGCGGGTCGCCGACCACCCCGACACGGTGCCCGAGGCGTGGCGGGCCCGCGGCGGCGTGATGCTGCCGGTGTATCTGCGCGAGGCGATGTGGCTGAGCTTCGCGGGCACCACGGAGCCCGCCGCCCTCCAGGTCGGGGTGGGCAAGGTGTGCGCCGTGTCGGGACTGCCGTGGAGCGACCGGCTCTCCCGTGACCCGCAGAACTATCTGGTGCTGCCCCGTCAGCCCTGGCTGGACGGCATCAACTCCGGGACGGGCACGGTCCGCCAGTTCGTGGCGGTGCCGCTGGGCCTCGGCGCGACCGTCGAGGGCCAGATCACCGGCGAGGAGACCTGGGGCGGCGTGCAGCTCCAGACCTTCCCGCTGAACGACCGGGAGCTGGCGAAGTGGCGTGAGCAGGAGCGGCGGCGCGCGCAGCGGACGCGGCTGCTCCCGCCGCCCGGTGGCGCCGGTCCCGCGCTGATGGGGGCGCCGCCCGCCACGGGTGCGGTCCCGGCGGCACCGGCTGCCGCCCCGGCCGGCCCGCAGCGGGCCGTCGCGATGGGGCTCGGGGTGGGTGGCTCCATGCGGCAGGAGGTCTACCAGGACGACCGGCCGCCCTCCGACTGGGCCGAGCAGCCCGCGGGCCGGGTCTTCGTGCACCTGGTGACGCCGCCGGAGTGGCGCCGTATCACCGGTGAGGAGCCCCCGCCGTCGCCGGTGGACCGGGCCGCGTACACCAGGGCGGGCCTGCCCTGGTTCGAGTACTACGACCAGGACGCGCAGGACCTCGCCCCGACGGACCCGCTCCAGTCGGTCAAGCCGGTCGGCGACTGGCTCGGGGACGACCACGAGCCCTGGCAGGAACCCGCGCCGCACCAGGTGCAGCAGCTCAAGGACGCGCCGGGGGCACCGGTCGAGGACGGGGAGTGGTAACAGGCGAGCCGGTATGGCCGTCAGAGCGGCCTGACGGAAAGCCCGGCCGCCCCCGTCCAGGATCCGGCTCGCCGCCGGGCCCTTGCTTGCACCCGGAGGCTCCTCCGGGTCAGGGTGGCTGTCACGAGCGTGACAACCGACGACCCAGGGTGCGGACATGGGCAGGAGTGGCTGGAGCAGGCGGCGGTTCGTCGGCGCCCTGACCGGGGCGGCCGCCGGGGCGGCGCTTGCGGGGTGTGACGACGGTCCGGCGCCGGCATCGAGGCCGCCCTCCGCCTCGTCGGCCTCGAAGGCTCCCCCGGCCTCCGAGGCTTCCCGGACTCCCAGGGCGGGCGCGAGCCCGACCGGCGAAGCCCGCCGGCCCTCCGGTCCCCGTCCCCTCTACCTCGGCACGTACACCTCCGTGGCGGGCGGCGGCAAAGGCATCGGTTTGGCCACCTACGACGCCGCGACGGGCCGGATCACCGGAACCGGCACCCTCGCCGGTGTCGAGAACCCGTCGTACCTCGCGGTGCACCCGGACGGCCGGACGCTGTACGCGGTGAACGAACGCGACGACGGTGCCGTGACCGCCGTCCGCCTCGCCGACCGGAAGGTCCTGGGCAGCCGCAGCACCGGCGGCGGCGGTCCGTGCCATCTGTCGGTGCATCCGGGCGGGCGCTGGCTGCTCAGCGCCAACTACACCTCCGGCAGCGTGGCCGTGCACCCGATCGACGCCTCGGGGGCGCTCGGCGAGCCCACCGACGTGGTGCGGCACTCCCGTCCGGCGCCCGGCCCCGGCCAGGAGGGTCCGCACGCCCACCAGGTCGTCACCAGCCCCGACCGGGGACACGTCCTCGCCGTCGACCTGGGCACCGACACCGTCTACACCTACCGGCTCGACGAACGGACCGGCACCCTCACCGAGGTCGCCCAGGCGCACACCCGGCCCGGGGCCGGTCCGCGCCACCTCACCTTCCACCCCGGCGGCCGGTACGCCTACCTCGCCGACGAGGCCGGCAACACGGTCGCCGTCTGCGCCTACGACCCGGCCTCCGGCCGCCTCAGCGTCGGTGACCCCCAGTCCACGGGGACGGGGCCGGGGACGAACTACCCGGCGCAGATCCTGGTGACCGCCAACGGCCGGTTCGCCTACCTCGCCAACCGGGGCGACAACAGCCTCACCCGCTACGCCGTCGAGGCGGACGGAGCCCGGCTCAGGCTGCTGGACACGGTGCCGGTGGGCGGTGACTTCCCCCGGCAGATCGCCTTCTCGCCGGACGGGACGCTGCTGTTCGCGGCGAACCAGAGGTCCGGCACCGTGACCGTGTTCCACGTCGACCCGGACAGCGGTGGACTGCGGCGCGCCGCGGCCGCGTTCCCCTCACCGGTCGCGGTCTGCGCGCTGCCGCTGTAGGGCCCGGGGGCAGGACGCGGCGCTCGCCTGCCCGAGCAGGACGTGCATGCGTTCGGTGAGCTGCGCGACCGTGTCGGCGGGGGCGTGGAACGGCAGGCGTACGTCGCCGTGGGCGCGGGCGCGTTCGATGCGCAGCGTCAGCCCGTGCCGGTCGACGGCGAGCGGCTGGATGCGGACGGCGCCGTGCAGGCTGTCGGGTCCGACGAGCCGGGTAAGCCGCTCGACCGCGTCGGCGTGGCAGTCGGCGAGGTGGGTGAGCAGCCGGGCCTCGGCCGCGGCCAGCGGATCGGGCCGGGCGGCGGCGAAGTCGTCGAGGTCGACGACGACCGCTGCGGACGGCTGCCGCAGCACCACGCGCGTGGCCCGGAAGGAGAGCCGGCCGCCCTCGGGGGCGAGCCAGCCGGCGAGCCACAGCCGGGCGCGGACCCGCTGGCGGACCGGGACGGGGGCGACGTCGGCGAACTCCAGCACGGCGGACGGCTCGCCGCGCGGCGCGCAGATCGCGGTCGCGAGCAGGGCGCTGTCCTCCGGCACGTCCAGCAGTACCCGGCCGTCGTCGGTCACGGTGTGCGCGCCGACGAGCTCCTCCCGCGCGCTCTGTGCGGTCACCGCGCAGGACCACGCGACGGCGAGCACCGAGCGGGCCCGTTCCGCCGCTCCGGGTTCGGCCGTCCAGCTGTGGCTGTCGTCACCCATCCTCAAGCCTCCTTAGGTAAGCCTCACCTAACCTATCGGAGATCCGGTGCCGCGCCAACCGGCCCGGGGACGTTCACGGCAGGCGCACACGGACCAGACGGCCTCCTGCACCACCGGGCGCGGCCTCACACCTCGTGCCGGGCCAGGGCCAGCAGCCGGTCCAGTACGCGCGGACCGCCGGCCCGTACCCCGTCGTGCTCGAACTCGTCGGTCACCCAGGTCCGCAGCCCGCGGATCGCCCGCGCCGTGCGCAGGGCGTGGGCCGTGTCGACGTACATGTCGTCGTGGTAGACGGCCGCCGCGACCGGCACCTCGTTGGCGGCCAGGCGCGCGGGGTCGTACAGGGGCGTCCAGCCGGTGTGGGCGGCGAGCAGGGCGGCGGTCTCGCGCAGGGGGCGCAGGGCCGGGTCGCAGTCGAACATCCAGGGGTGGATCGACTCCCCGGTGAACAGCAGCGGTTCGTCGCCCGCGAGGGCCTGGGCGGCGTCGAACCGCGGGAACTCGGCGCGGACCCGCTCGGCGGACCAGGCGGTGGGCCGGGCGTCCTGGGCGTAGCACGCCTCGTGGACGAGCGCGTACAGCGGGTGGCCGGCGTAGGACAGGTGCGACTGGACCTGCTCCTGGAAGGCGTCCGACAGCGCCGTACCGCCGGGCGTGCGGACGAAGGCGTCCTCCAGGAGGTAGTGCAGGCGGTGGCTGCCGTCGCCGCTGCCGAGGAGGATGCCGAGGGACTGGAAGGCCTCCACGGTGAGCCGGTACCCGTTGGGCAGGACCACGTCGTGGGTGAGCAGGTGGTCCGCGATGCGGCGGGCCCGCTGGACGTCCTGCGGGTAGCGGTCGTAGTGGGCGGCGACCTTGCGCTCGACGCGGGGGAAGGCGGCCCGGTAGACGTCGTCGGCGTGGGCGTCCGGGGACGGCAGTCCGCCGGTGATCAGGGCGGTGGCCAGTCCCTCGGGCGCGGTGGACAGGTACGTCACCGTGCAGAAACCGCCGAAGCTCTGGCCGAGGACGGTCCACGGGGCGCCGCCGGTGACCTCGGGGCGGATGGCCTCGCAGTCGCGGACGATGGCGTCGGCCCGGAAGTGCGTGAGGTAGGCGGCCTGTTCGGCGGGGCCGCCGCGCAGCGGGAGCGTCTGCCGGTTGGCGGGGGTGGAGCGGCCGGTGCCACGCTGGTCCAGGAGGAGGACGCGGTACTCCTCTAGGGCACGCCCGAGCCAGGCCTGCCGGCCGATGAACCGGTTGGCGCCGAAGCCGGGGCCGCCCTGGAGGTAGAGCAGCCACGGCAGGTCCCGGTCGGCCTTGTCGCTCGCGACGACCTCGCGGGCGTACAGCTCGATGCTCTCGCCGTCCGGGGCGTCGTGGTCGAGGGGGACGGTGAAGACGCGGTCGGTGAGGACGACACCGGGCTGGCGACAGCTGATGCTCAACGGGACTCCCGGGACGGACGGTTTTCGGACCGTGTCCCAGTTCAGCACAGCAGCGTCCGCCGGCCGCCCGCCGGATCATGACGAGGTGCAAAACGGCGGCTCAGCGGGCGGACATGCTGGAGCGGCGCACCACCAGCTCGGGCTGGAGCACGACCCGCCGGTGCTCGTGGGGGCGTGCCGCGCCCTCGGCCTCCGTCTCCTCCAGCAGCAGCTCGGCGGCCATGGCCCCGATGGTGACGGCGGGCTGCCGGACCGAGGTGAGCGGGACGGCCGCGGCTGCGGCGAACTCGATGTCGTCGTAGCCGACGATCGCGAGGTCGTCGGGGACGTCCACACCGGCCGCGTACATGGCCTGGAGCAGCCCGAGCGCGAGCAGGTCGTTGGCGCAGAACACGGCGGTGGGGCGCTCGGCGAGGCCCAGCAGGCGGGCGCCGGCGTCCCGGCCGGCGGCGACGTCGAGCCGCTCGGTGGGCAGCTCGCGCAGGCACTGCGGGCCGAGGCCCGCCTCGGCGAGCGCCTGGAGAGCGCCGGTGCGGCGGTCCCGGACCTGGCTGAGGCCGGGCGGTCCGCTGACGTACGCGATCGAACGGTGCCCGGCGTCGACGAGGTGGCGTACGGCCAGGGCGCCGCCCGCGACGTCGTCGACGGAGACCGAGCACTCGGTGGTGCCCTCGGCGACCCGGTCGACCAGGACGAAGGGGATGCCGTGGCGGCGGAAGGAGGCGATGTTGCGGCCTGAGGCGTCCGAGGGGGTCAGCAGCACGCCCCGCACCCGCTGTTCGGCGAAGAGCGCCAGGTACTCGGCCTCCTCGCTGGGGTCCTGGGCGCTGTTGCAGACCATGACGCCGAGTCCGGCCTCGCGGGCGGCGCGCTCGGCGCCGCGCGCAACGTCCACGAAGAAGGGGTTGCCCATGTCGAGGACGAGCAGGCCCATGATCCGGCTGCGGCCCGCGCGCAGCTGGCGCGCGGACTCGCTGCGGACGTAGCCGAGCCGGTCTATGGCGGACAGCACCCGGGCACGGGTCTCGGCGGCGACCGTCTCGGGACGGTTGATCACGTTCGAGACCGTGCCGACGGAGACTCCGGCGACGCGCGCGACGTCCTTGATACCGACCGACTGGGCCATCGGGCAGGGACCTCCAGAGGGAACGCGGGGCGGCCGGAAGGCCTTCACATTACCGTCATGCCGCCCCTGTACGGCTTCGGTGCGACGGTCGGTCAGGAGGGCAGCCGGAAGTCGACGACGTGCAGCGCGGAGGGGGTCGTCCCGCTGGACTTCTCCTGGTACAGGAACGACAGCACCCCGTCCTGCGCGACCCGGGTCTCGTCGATGACGACCTCGCCGAAGGCGTTGAGGCCGCTGCCGTCGAACAGCAGCTTCCAGTCGGTGTACGCCGAGGCCGCCGAGGCGCCGGCGATCCGGCCGAACGGGAAGATCGCGTAGGCGTTGTCGTACCTGTCGAGGACCAGTTTGGTGCGCTGGCTGGAGTTGAGCGGGACCGGGATCTCGGTCTTCTGCCAGGTGCCGGCGGCGGTCCTGCGCACGTGGAAGGCGCGGCCGTTCGCGGTGCGGTCGGCGACGTAGTTCGTGGTGCACTGGCCGAAGCGGCCGGGGACGTAGGAGATGATCGCGTGCGGGCGGCCGGCGGAGTCGGTGAACTGGCTCTCCTGGTTCATCAGGGAGTGGTCCGGGTTGAGGGGGTCCACCACCAGGCCGCCGTCGGTGACGGAGACCTTGTCGGAGCCGCCGGTGACGCCGACGACCGTGCCGGCGTTGTTGCGCCAGGTGCGGCCCCGGTCGTCGGAGTAGACGTAACCGGTGTCGTGGTTGGTGATGCCGCCGGACGAGCACATCACGGCGCCGTTCTGCTCACGCCAGGTGAAGAAGGCGTGCAGCCGGCCGTTGCGGTCGTAGTCGATGCCGTGCAGGTACATGTTGCGGGCCGTGGACGAGCCGTGCTCGCTGGTGTACGTGCCGGTGGAGCTGGTCCACTCCCCCAGCGCGGTCCACTTCGTGCCGTCGTACTCCGCGAGCGCGTTGCGGCCGTTGCCGGAGATCCCGGCGCGGTAGCTGAGCTGGAGCTTGCCGTCGGGTGTGGAGATGAACTGCGGGTAGGTGAACTGGGAGGTGAGGGTGAGCCCGTCGAGCGTCGACTGGGGGGCGCCGAAGCGGCTCGCGTCCCAGCTCAGACCGCCCGGGTTGTCCATCAGCCCGGCAACCGACTTGACGTAGGTGAAGCCGTCGCTGTGGGAGTCCATGTTCAGGTGGAGCCGGCCGTCGGTCTTGGAGACGCCCATGGAGATGACGTTGTGGGAGTCGTCGTAGCGCAGGGTGTGGCCGACCTTGACCGTGGACCAGGTGCCGGCGCCGAGGACGCGGCGGCCGACGACGGCGTTGCGGTCGGCGGTGTACCAGACCGCGTACTGGTAGCCCTTGTAGGTCAGCAGGCCGTTCTTCTGGAACGCGTTGTTGTTGACCAGGCCGTCGTACGACACGAAGAAGAGCGCCTGGCTGTCGAGCGTGGTGGTGCCGATGCGGGTGACGGAGGGGCCGGGGTCGGCGGCCCGGGCCGTGCCGCTGCCGAGGGCCGGTCCGGCCACGGCGCTGAGGACGGCTCCGGTCAGCAGCGTACGTCGTCTCATCTCGGGGGGACTCCTTTGTCGGGCGGGACAGAACACGGGTGAGACACAACACGGGCGAGCTAGTCGAGGTGGAAGACCTCGGTGAGGGGCTGCATGGCCTCGTCGGGCCGGGCGCCGTCCAGCGACTCGAAGAACGGCGCCATCTCCTTCTGCCAGCGGGCGTTGACCTCGGTGGCCTCCATGCCGGCCTTCGCGGCCTCGAAGTCCTCGGTCTCCAGGTAGCCGACCAGCAGGCCGTCGTCGCGCAGGAAGAGCGAGTAGTTGCGCCAGCCGGTCTGCCGGAGCGCCTCGAGCATCTCCGGCCACACGGCGGCGTGCCGCTCGCGGTACTCGTCGAGGCGGTCCGCCCGGACCTTCAGCAGGAAGCACACGCGCTTCATCAACGACCCTCCGGCTTCTAGAAGTCGAACTGGTCGATGTTCTTCGCGTCGAACACGGTCGGCTTGCCGAGGCTGATCACGCCGTCCTTGCCGATGGTGTACGCGCCCATGGCACCGGCCTTGAACGTCTCGCCCTCCTTGCCGGTGATCTGCCCGGAGGCCAGGGCGACGGCGGTGCGGGCGGCCAGCTCGCCGAGCTTGGCCGGGTCCCACAGCTCGAACGCCTCGACTGTGCCGTTCTTGACGTACTTGCGCATGTCGTTGGGGGTGCCGAGGCCGGTCAGCTTGACCTTGCCCTTGTACTTCGAGCCCGACAGGTACTGGGCGGCGGCCTTGATGCCGACCGTGGTCGGGGAGATGATCCCCTTCAGGTTCGGGTACTCCTGGAGCAGGCCCTGGGTCTGCTGGAAGGACTGCTGGGCGTCGTCGTTGCCGTACGCGACCTTCACCAGCTTCACGTTCTTGTACTGGGGCTTGTTGAGTTCGTCCTTCATGAAGCCGATCCAGGTGTTCTGGTTCGTCGCGGTCTGCGCGGCGGACAGGATCGCGATCTCGCCCTTGTAGCCGATCTGCTGGGCGAGCAGCTGCACCTCGGTACGGCCCAGGTCCTCGGCGGAGGCCTGCGAGACGAAGGCGTTGCGGCACTCGGGGTTGGTGTCCGAGTCGTAGGTGACGACCTTGATGCCGTTCTTCATGGCCTGCTTCAGCGCGGTGCACAGGGCGCCCGGGTCCTGGGCGGACACCGCCATCGCGTCGACCTGCTGCTGGGTGAGGGTGTTGACGTAGGAGACCTGGCCGGAGGTGTCGGTGGCGCTGGACGGGCCGACCTCCTTGTACGTCGAGCCCAGCTCGGCCAGGGCCTTCTCGCCGCCCTTGTCGGCGCTGGTGAAGTAGGGGTTGTTGACCTGCTTGGGCAGGAAGCCGACGGTCAGGCCCTTCTTCAGCTCGGCGTTCGGGTTCGCCTTGCCGGCCGCGGCGGCCGAGCCGCCCTCGCTCTGCACGTCCTTCTTGGTGGTGCCGCCGCAGGCGGTCAGGGCCAGGGCGAGGGAGGTGGTGGCGGCCAGGGCCGCGCAGGCACGGCGGAGGGATGACTTGCGCATGAGGGATCTTCCTTACGGGGGTGGGGATGACGAGGTTTTCCGCGGGCGCCCGCAGACCTACGGGGCAGCCGGTTCGTGCGGGCGTTCGCAGACCTACGGGGCAGCCGGTTCGTGCGGGCGCCCGCAGAGCTACGGGGCGGCAGTGGGCGCCTTGGACACCGGCGCTGAGGCGGCTCTCCGGCCGGCCCTCGCGACGGAGATCTGGCGTGCGACCCGGGGGCCGAGCACCGACAGGACGAGCAGCACACCGGTGACGACGATCTGCGACTGCGCGGAGACGTCCTGCAGGCTCATCACGTTCTGCAGCGCCCCGAGCAGGAACACCCCGGCGACGGCGCCGCCGAGGGTGCCCTTGCCGCCGTCGAAGTCGATCCCGCCGAGCAGCACGGCGGCGACGACCGACAGTTCCAGCCCGGTGGCGTTGTCGTAGCGGGCGCTGGCGTAGTGCAGGGCCCAGAAGACGCCGGTGAGGGAGGCCATCAGGCCGGTCACCGTGAACAGGATCAGCTTCTGCCGCCTGACGCGGATCCCGGCGAACCGGGCCGCCTCCTCGCTCGCGCCGATCGCGAACAGCGACCGCCCGAAGGGGGTGGCGTGCAGCGTGATCACGGCGAGGGCGAGCAGGACCAGGAAGGGCAGGAAGGCGTACGGGACGAAGGTGCCGCCGATGCGTCCGGCCGCGAAGTCCAGGTACTGCGCGGGGAAGTCGGTCACCGCGTCGGAGCCGAGCACGATCTGCGCAATGCCCCGGTAGGCGGCGAGCGTGCCGATGGTGACGGCCAGGGACGGCAGCCCGAGCCGGGTCACGAGCAGGCCGTTGAGCAGCCCGCAGACCACGCCCAGCAGCAGGCAGACCGGGATGATCGTCTCGATCGCCATGCCCTGGTTCCACAGGGCGCCCATCACGGCGCCGGACAGACCGGCCGTGGAGGCGACGGAGAGGTCGATCTCGCCGGCGACGACCAGCAGGGTCATGGGCAGCGCGATCAGCGCGATCGGCAGGGTGTTGCCGATCAGGAACGACAGGTTCAGCGCGTTGCCGAAGCCGTCCACGAAGCCGAAGGAGAACAGCAGGATCACGACGAGCAGGGCGCCTACCACCGTGTCCCAGCGGATCGCGCGCGAGAGGGAGTCAGGCATGGTGGGCGTTCCTCTCGTGCGGGGCCGACTTCTTCACGGTCGTCTTCTTCAGGGCCGTTCTCTTCAGGGCGGAGGCCACGCGCAGCGCGACGATCCGGTCGACCGCGATGGCGAGGATGAGCAGGACGCCGTTGATGGCGAGCACCCAGACGGAGCTGACCCCGAGGGCGGGCAGCACGCTGTTGATGGAGGTCAGCAGCAGCGCGCCGAGGGCCGCGCCGTAGACGCTGCCGGAGCCGCCGGTGAAGACGACGCCGCCGACCACGACCGCGCTGACGACGGTCAGTTCGTAGCCGGTGCCGGTGCCGGAGTCGACGTTGCCGAACCGGGCCAGGTACAGGGCGCCCGCGAGTCCGGCCAGCGCGCCGCAGACGGTGTACGCGGCGAGGATCCGCTTCCTGACCGGGATGCCGGCGAGGCGGGCGGCCTCCGGGTTGGAGCCGAGCGCGTACAGCTCGCGTCCGCTGCCGAAGTGCTTCAGGCAGTACGCGGTCGCCACCAGCACGACCAGCGCGATCAGCGCCAGGTACGGCACCGCCGAGACGCCGCCGGAGCCGAAGTCGACGAAGCCGCCGGGCAGGTCGGCCGCGGTGATCTGGCGGGAGCCGACCCAGATGGAGTCGATGCCGCGGATGATGTAGAGCGTGCCGAGGGTGACGACGAGTGCGGGCACCTGACCGAGGCTGACGAGCAGGCCGTTGAGCAGCCCGAAGCCGACGCCCATCACGACCGCCAGCAGGACGGCCGCCACGGGGTTGCCGCCGCCCTGGAGATACGTACCGGCGGCGAAGGCGCTGATGCCGAGGGTGGAGCCGACCGACAGATCGACGTTGCGGGTGATGACCACCAGGGACTGGCCGGTGGCGACCAGGACCAGGATGGTGGCGTTCAGCAGCAGGTCCTTGATGCCCTGCTCGGACAGGAACTCGCTGTTGCCGGCCTGGGTGACGGCGATCATCACCAGGAAGACGACGCCGATGGCGAGTTCGCGCATCCTGAAGACGCGGTCGACCAGGCGGGTGCCGCTGGACCGAGGCACCTCGGCGACGGGTGTCTCGTCGGGAGTGGTCACCGTCATGCGGCGGCCCTCCCTTGTGCGGTTTCAGGGCTCATGCGACGGCCCTTCCCGGTGCGGTTCTCGGGCTCATGCGACGGCCCTCCTGGAAGCGGTCTGCGGACTGGTGCGGCAGCCCTCCCGGTGCGGAACGCGGGCTGATGCGGCAGCCCTCCCTGCAGCGGTCTGCGGGTGGTGCGGCGGCCCTGCCGAAAGCGGTTCGCGGGCTGATGCGACGGCCCTCCCCGGTGCGGAACACGGGCTCGTGCGACGGCCCTGCCCGGCAGCGGTCTGCGGGCTGATGCGACGGCCCTCCCCGTGCAGAACACCGGCTCGCGCGACGACCCGCCCGGAAACGGTCTGCGGACTGATGCGACGGCCCTCCCCGTGCAGAACACCGGCTCGCGCGACGGCCTGCCCGGAAACGGTCTGCGGGGCTTGTACAGCGGGCCCGGCCAGAAGCCGGCTGCGGGCTCGTGCAGCAGGCCCTCCCAGATGCGGGTGCGGGCTCATGCGGCGGCCCTCCCGGTGGCTGCGGCCATCACGGTTTCCTCGGTGGCTTCGGAGCGCGGGATCTCGGCGGTGAGGCGGCCCTCGTGCATCACCAGCACGCGGTCGGCCATGCCGAGGATCTCGGGCAGGTCGGAGGAGATCATCAAAACGGCGACGCCGTCGGCGGCCAGCTCGGACAGCAGCCGGTGCACCTCGGCCTTGGTGCCGACGTCGATGCCCCGGGTGGGCTCGTCGACGATCAGCACCTTGGGGTCGGTGGCGAGCCACTTGGCCAGGACGACCTTCTGCTGGTTGCCGCCGGACAGCGTGGAGACGGCGTCGGCGAGCCGGGCGTACTTCACCTGCAGCCTGACCGCCCAGTCGAAGGAGCGGCTGCGCTCGGCGCGGCGGTCCATCAGGCCGGCCTTCACGGTCGTACGCAGACCCGTGAGGCCGATGTTCCGCTCGATGGACATGTCCATCACCAGACCCTGGGCGCGCCGGTCCTCGGGGACGAGGGCGAGCCCGGCGGCCATCGCGGTGGAGGGGGCGCCGTTGACGAGCGGCCTGCCGTCGACGCTGACCTCGCCGGCGTCCCAGCGGTCGATGCCGAAGACGGCCCGGGCGACCTCGGTGCGCCCGGCGCCGACGAGCCCGGCGAGGCCGACGATCTCGCCGCGCCGCACCTCGAAGGAGACGTCGGTGAAGACGCCCTCGCGGGTCAGCCGGCGCACGCTCAGGGCGACCTCGCCCGGCTTGACGTCCTGCTTGGGGTAGAGCTCGTCGAGGTCGCGGCCGACCATGCGGCGCACCAGGTCGTCCTCGGTCATGCCCGCCAGCGGTTCGCTGGCGATCCACGCGCCGTCGCGCAGGGTCGTGACCCGCTGGCAGATCTCGAAGATCTCCTCCAGCCGGTGGGAGATGAACAGCACGGCGGCGCCCTGCTCGCGCAGCGTGCGCACCACGCCGAAGAGGCGGGCGACCTCGCTGCCGGTCAGGGCGGCGGTCGGCTCGTCCATGATCAGGACGCGGGCGTCGAAGGAGAGGGCCTTGGCGATCTCGACGATCTGCTGGTCGGCGATGGACAGGCCGCGCGCCGGGCGGTCGGGGTCGAGCGCGACGCCGAGGCGCCGCATCAGCGCCGCGGTCGCGGCGTGCGTGGCCTTGTGGTCGATCCGGCCGAGGGCGCGGCGCGGCTGGCGGCCCATGAAGATGTTCTCGGCGATCGACAGGTCGGGGAAGAGCGTGGGCTCCTGGTAGATCACGGCGATCCCGGCGTCGCGGGCGTCACCGGGGCCGTGGAAGACGACGGGCTTCCCGTCGAGCAGCACCTGGCCGGCGTCCGGCCGGTGCACTCCGGCGAGTGTCTTGATCAGGGTCGACTTGCCGGCTCCGTTCTCACCGGCGAGGGCATGCACCTCCCCGGGGAACAGCTCCAGGGAGACGTCCCGCAGGGCGCGGACCGCGCCGAAGGACTTGGAGACGTCCTGCAGCGCCAGAACCGGGGCCGGACCCGTGGTGGACGGGTGGGTCATGGGGGCTCCTCGACGACGCCGGCGGGACGGCCCTTTCGGCGTCGTGAAAGGTTTCAACTGGGTTGCCGGGACGTTAGGCGCGGTTCGCATGTCACGTCAATGGGTCCCGATCGAAAAAATTTCGAGACCGGAAGGTCACGCCCTGGTCACGCAGAACGCGGTGCGCGCGAGGGGTTGACACCCCTCCTGGCGCCCCATAGCTTCCCCTTCTGAATCGTTTCACTCAGTGGTCTCACGACCCGAAGTCACAGGAGCCTGACGTGACCGAGCTCGCCGCGGCGAAGGCCGCTCTCAAGACCCAGGCCGTCGAGACGCCGTCGTGGGCGTACGGGAACTCGGGCACGCGCTTCAAGGTGTTCGCGCAAGCGGGCGTACCGCGCGATCCGTACGAGAAGCTGGACGACGCGGCGCAGGTGCACGCGGTCACCGGGGTGGCCCCGACGGTCGCCCTGCACATCCCGTGGGACAAGGTCGACGACTACGCGGCGCTCGCCAAGCACGCCGAGGAGCGCGGTCTGAGGCTGGGCGCGATCAACTCCAACACCTTCCAGGACGACGACTACAAGCTGGGCAGCATCTGCCACCCGGACGCGGCCGTGCGCAGGAAGGCCGTGGACCATCTGCTCGAGTGCGTCGACATCATGGACGCGACCGGGTCGAGGGATCTGAAGCTGTGGTTCGCCGACGGCACGAACTACCCCGGGCAGGACGACATCCGGGCCCGCCAGGACCGGCTCGCCGAGGGCCTGGCGAAGGTGTACGAGCGGCTCGGTGAGGGGCAGCGGATGCTGCTGGAGTACAAGCTGTTCGAGCCCGCCTTCTACACGACCGACGTGCCGGACTGGGGCACGGCGTACGCGCACTGCCTCAAGCTCGGCCCCAAGGCGCAGGTCGTCGTCGACACCGGGCACCACGCGCCCGGCACCAACATCGAGTTCATCGTGGCGACCCTGCTGCGGGAGGGCAAACTCGGCGGGTTCGACTTCAACTCGCGGTTCTACGCGGACGACGACCTCATGGTGGGGGCGGCCGACCCCTTCCAGCTGTTCCGGATCATGTACGAGGTGGTGCGGGGCGGGGGGCTCTCGCCCGAGGTCGCCTTCATGCTCGACCAGTGCCACAACATCGAGGCGAAGATCCCGGCGATCATCCGCTCGGTGATGAACGTGCAGGAGGCCACGGCGAAGGCGCTGCTGGTCGACCGGGCTGCGCTGGCCGAGGCACAGGCTGCCGGTGACGTGCTCGGGGCCAATGCCGTGCTGATGGACGCGTTCAACACGGATGTGCGGCCGTTGCTGGCCGAGGTGCGGGAAGAGATGGGGCTGGATGCCGATCCCATTGCCGCGTATCGCCGGTCCGGGTGGGCCGAGAAGATCGTGGCCGAGCGGGTCGGTGGGCAGCAGGCCGGGTGGGGGGCGTAAGCGCCTGCCGGGTTCTGTCGTCTTCGGACTGCGGGCCGTATGTGACTGGTCGCGCAGTTCCGCGCGCCCCTGAAGGGGCGCTCCCCGCACCCTCCCCATAGAAGGACTGAACAGACATGACAACCCATCCCGAAGCCGACGCTCTCCTGGCTCGTTCTCACCGGCTCGGCTCCGATCCCCGCAACACCAACTACGCCGGCGGCAACGCGTCCGCGAAGGGCACCGGCACCGACCCCGTGACCGGCGGGGACGTCGAGCTGATGTGGGTCAAGGGGTCCGGCGGGGATCTCGGGACGCTCACCGAGGCCGGGCTGGCCGTGCTGCGGCTGGACCGGCTGCGCTCGCTCGTCGACGTGTACCCGGGGGTCGAGCGCGAGGACGAGATGGTCGCCGCGTTCGACTACTGCCTGCACGGCAAGGGCGGTGCCGCGCCCTCCATCGACACCGCGATGCACGGGCTCGTCGAGGCCAAGCACGTGGACCACCTGCACCCGGACTCGGGCATCGCGCTGGCCTGTGCCGCCGACGGGGAGAAGCTGACCGCCGAGTGCTTCGGCGACACGGTGGTGTGGGTGCCGTGGCGGCGGCCCGGTTTCCAGCTGGGGCTGGACATCGCCGCCGTGAAGGAGGCCAACCCGCAGGCCATCGGGTGCATCCTCGGCGGACACGGCATCACCGCGTGGGGGGACACCTCGCAGGAGTGCGAGCGGAACTCGCTGCACATCATCCGCACCGCCGAGCAGTTCCTCGCCGAGCGCGGCAGGGCCGAGCCGTTCGGGCCGGTGATCGAGGGGTACCAGGCGCTGCCCGAGACGGAGCGGCGGGAGCGGGCCGCGGCGCTGGCGCCGTATGTGCGGGCCGTCGCCTCGCAGGACAAGCCACAGGTCGGGCACTTCGACGACTCCGAGGTGGTGCTCGACTTCCTCGCGCGGGCCGAGCACCCGCGGCTGGCGGCGCTGGGCACCTCGTGCCCGGACCACTTCCTGCGCACCAAGGTGCGGCCGCTCGTGCTGGACGTGCCGCCGACCGCCCCGCTGGACGAGACGATCGCCCGGCTGAGGGAGCTGCACGCCGCCTACCGCGAGGAGTACGCCGCCTACTACCGGCGGCACGCCGAGCCCCACTCCCCCGCGATGCGCGGCGCGGACCCGGCGATCGTGCTCGTGCCCGGGGTCGGCATGTTCAGCTTCGGCAAGGACAAGCAGACCGCCCGGGTGGCCGGCGAGTTCTACGTCAACGCCATCCATGTGATGCGCGGGGCGGAGGCCGTCTCCACGTACGCGCCGATCGAGGAGTCGGAGAAGTTCCGCATCGAGTACTGGGCGCTGGAGGAGGCCAAGCTGCAGCGGATGCCGAAGCCGAAGCCGCTGGCGACCCGGGTCGCGCTGGTGACCGGGGCGGGCAGCGGGATCGGCAAGGCGATCGCGCACCGGCTGGTCGCCGAGGGCGCGTGCGTGGTCGTGGCGGATCTGAACGGGGAGAACGCCGCCGCGGTCGCCGAGGAACTGGGCGGGCCGGACAAGGCCGTCGCCGTCACCGTCGACGTGACGAGCGAGGAGCAGATCGCCGAGGCGTTCCGGGCGGCCGTACTGGCCTTCGGCGGGGTGGATCTCGTCGTCAACAACGCCGGGATCTCCATTTCCAAGCCGCTGCTGGAGACCACCGCCAAGGACTGGGACCTCCAGCACGACATCATGGCCCGCGGTTCCTTCCTGGTGTCCCGGGAGGCGGCCCGGGTGATGATCGCCCAGGGGCTGGGGGGCGACATCGTGTACATCGCCTCGAAGAACGCGGTCTTCGCCGGACCGAACAACATCGCCTACTCGGCCGCCAAGGCCGACCAGGCGCACCAGGTGCGGCTGCTGGCCGCCGAGCTGGGCGAGCACGGGATCCGCGTCAACGGTGTCAATCCCGACGGCGTGGTGCGCGGGTCGGGGATCTTCGCCGGCGGCTGGGGTGCCCAGCGGGCGGCGGTGTACGGGGTGCCGGAGGAGAAGCTCGGCGAGTTCTACGCGCAGCGGACCCTGCTCAAGCGCGAGGTGCTGCCGGAGCACGTGGCGAACGCCGTGTTCGCGCTGACCGGCGGGGACCTCACCCACACGACCGGGCTGCACATCCCCGTCGACGCCGGCGTCGCCGCCGCGTTCCTGCGATGACGGCGGTGGCGGCGGGGGCGTCCTCCGGGGCAAGGGCGTCCGGGCGGTCGTACGCCGCGGTCGATCTGGGCGCGTCCAGCGGGCGCGTGATGACCGGCCGCGTCGGCCCCGACCACGTGGAGCTGACCGAGGTCCACCGCTTCCCCAACCGTCCCGTGCGCACGCCCGAGGGGCTGCGGTGGGACGTCCTCGCGCTGTACGCGGGGGTGCTCAAGGGCCTGAAGGCGGCGGGGCAGGTGGACTCCGTCGGCATCGACAGCTGGGCCGTCGACTACGGCCTGCTCGATGCCGACGGGGCCCTGCTGGGCAACCCCGTGCACTACCGCGACAACCGTACGGACGGGATCGCGCAGAAGGTGTGGGCGACGGTGCCCGCCGAGGAGCTGTACGCGGCGACCGGGCTGCAGTACGCGCCGTTCAACACGCTGTACCAGCTGGCCGCCGCCCGCTCCACCGCCCAGTTCGCGCAGGCCAGGCGGCTGTTGCTGATGCCGGACCTGATGGCGTACTGGCTGACGGGCGAGCAGGGCACCGAGCTGACCAACGCCTCGACCACCCAGCTGATCGACCCGCGCACCCGGCAGTGGGCGTACGAGGTCGCCGAGCGGCTCGGCATCGATCTCGGGCTGTTCGCGCCACTGCGGCAGCCCGGTGATCCGGCGGGCGTGCTGCGAGGGGAGGTGCTGGAGGAGACCGGGCTGACCGGTCCCGTGCCGGTGACCACGGTCGGCTCGCACGACACCGCCTCGGCCGTGGCCGCGGTCCCGGCGACCGGGGAGCGGTTCGCCTACATCTGCACCGGCACCTGGTCACTGGCCGGCCTGGAGCTGAGCGCGCCGGTGCTCACCGAGGAGAGCCGGGCGGCGAACTTCACCAACGAGCTCGGCCTGGACGGCACGGTCCGCTACCTGCGCAACATCATGGGGCTGTGGCTGCTCCAGGAGTGCGTACGGGCGTGGGGCGAGCCCGACCTGGGCGCGCTGCTGCGGGAGGCCGCCAAGGTGCCGGCGCTGCGGTCGGTGATCGACGCCGGGGACCCCGCGTTCCTGGCGCCCGGGCGGATGCCGGAGCGGATCGCCGAGGCCTGCCGCGTCTCGGGGCAGCCGGTGCCCGGCACGCGCGCCGAGATCACCCGCTGCATCCTCGACTCCCTGGCCCTCGCCCACCGCAGGGCGGTACAGGACGCGCAGCGGCTCGCGGACCATCCGGTCGACGTGGTGCACATCGTCGGGGGCGGTACGCTCAACGCCCTGCTGTGCCAGCTGACCGCCGACGCCTGCGGGCTGCCGGTGGTGGCGGGGCCGACGGAGGCGGCGGCCCTGGGCAACGTCCTGGTGCAGGCCCGGGCGGACGGGCTGGTCGGCGACCTGCCGGGCATGCGGGCACTGCTCACCCGTACGCAGCCGCTCACGCGGTACGAGCCGCGCGGCGGAACGCAGCGGTGGACCGCCGCGCAGGCCCGGCTCACCGGAGGCTGACGAGGACTTTCGAGCCGTGCCCGGCGGAGACTCCCCAGCCGGTGGTGCCCGGTGCTGCGGGTACCGGCGGGGGCCTCCCCCGGGCCCGCGCACCTGACTACGCTTCTCATCCGAAGATCAACCCCAAGGAGCCGCGATGCGTGTCGCCCTGTTCCTGACCTGTGTCAACGACACGCTCTATCCGGACACCGGGCGCGCCGTGGTGAAACTGCTGACCAGACTGGGGGTCGAGGTCGACTTCCCGATGGCGCAGACCTGCTGCGGACAGGCCCACTACAACACCGGGTACCGGCACGAGGCGGAGCCGCTGGCCCGGCACTTCTGCGAGGTCTTCGCGGAGTACGAGGCGATCGTGACGCCGTCCGGGTCGTGCGGGGCGATGGTGCGGGAGCTGTATCCGCGCATGGGTGAGCGGGCCCGGGCCGAGGGCCGCGGGGACACGCTCGCGGCCGCGCTGGCGCCGGTGGTGCCGAAGACGTACGAGCTGACCGAGTTCCTGGTGGACGTGCTGGGCGTGACGGATGTCGGGGCGTACTACCCGCACAAGGTGACGTACCACCCGACCTGCCACGGGCTGCGCGGACTGGGCCTGGGCGACCGGCCCCGGCGCCTGCTCCAGGCCGTGAAGGGGCTGGAGCTGGTCGAGCTGCCGGGCGCGGAGGAGTGCTGCGGCTTCGGCGGCACCTTCGCGCTGAAGAACGCCGACGTCTCGGCGGCGATGGGCGCGGACAAGGTGCGCAACGCCGAGTCGACGGGCGCGCAGGTGCTGTGCGCGGCCGACAACTCGTGTCTGATGCACCTCGGCGGCACGATGGCCCGGCTGCGCACCGGCATGCGGCCGGTGCACCTCGCGGAGATCCTGGCGAGCACAGAGGAGGAGCCGGCCGTATGAGTGGCACGTTCGTCGGGATGCCCGCGTTTCCCCCTGCGTTCCCCCAGGCCGCGCGCGAGGCGGTGCGGGACCGGACCCTGCGGGGCAACCTGCGGCACGCCACCCACACCATCCGCGCCAAGCGGGCCAAGGCCGTCGCCGAGGTCTCCGACTGGGCGGCGCTGCGGGAGGCGGGCAAGCGGATCAAGGACCACACGCTGCGCCATCTCGACCGGTACCTGGTGCAGCTGGAGGAGGCCGTGACGGCGGCGGGCGGCACCGTCCACTGGGCCGCCGACGCGGACGAGGCCAACGAGATCGTCACCCAGCTCGTGAAGACGACCGGCGAGTCGGAGGTCGTCAAGGTCAAGTCGATGGCCACGCAGGAGATCGGCCTCAACGAGGCGCTCGAAGCGGCGGGCATCCGCGCCTACGAGACCGACCTCGCCGAACTGATCGTGCAGTTGGGCAGGGACCGGCCCTCGCACATCCTCGTCCCGGCGATCCACCGCAACCGCGGCGAGATCCGGGACATCTTCACCCGCGAGATGAGCCGGTGGGGCCGCCCCGCGCCGGAAGGTCTCACCGACACCCCGGCCGAGCTGGCCGAGGCCGCCCGTCTGCACCTGCGGGAGAAGTTCCTGCGCGCCAAGGTCGGCATCTCCGGCGCCAACTTCATGGTCGCCGAGACCGGCACGCTGGTGGTGGTGGAGTCCGAGGGCAACGGGCGGATGTGCCTGACCCTGCCCGAGACGCTCATCTCCGTCGTCGGCATCGAGAAGATCGTGCCGACCTGGCAGGACCTGGAGGTGTTCCTCCAGACCCTCCCCCGTTCCTCCACCGCCGAGCGCATGAACCCGTACACCTCGACATGGACCGGCACCACGGACGAGGACGGACCGCGCAGCTTCCACCTGGTGCTGCTCGACAACGGCCGTACCGACACCCTCGCCGACGAGGTCGGCCGCCAGGCTCTGCGCTGCATCCGCTGTTCCGCGTGCCTGAACGTCTGCCCGGTCTACGAGCGGGCGGGCGGCCATGCGTACGGCTCGGTCTACCCGGGTCCCATCGGGGCCATCCTCAGCCCCCAACTGCGGGGCACGGCAAGCGAGATCGACGCCTCCCTGCCGTACGCCTCGTCACTGTGCGGGGCCTGCTACGAGGTGTGCCCGGTCGCCATCGACATCCCCGAGGTGCTGGTGCACCTGCGGGAGCGGATCGTGGAGGGCGGGCAGGTCACCCGGGAGGGCAACAAGGTGGTACTGCGACCCGCGAAGGGGCACGCCGCCGAGCGGGCGGCCATGCGGGCGGCCCGCTGGGCGCTCGCGCACCCGGGCGCGCTGCGCACCGGGCAGCGGCTGGCGTCCCGGACCCGCCGCTTCCATCCGCGTACGCTGCCGGGCCCGGGCCGGGCATGGAGCGGGAGCCGGGATCTGCCGGAGGTGCCGGCGGAGCCGTTCCGGGACTGGTGGCAGCGCACGCGCGGCGGAAAGGACGGCGTCAGGTGACCGGGCGGACGAGCAGCCGGGAACGGATCCTGGGCCGGGTACGGCGTGCCCTCGCGGACGTCCCCCGGGACGGCGGCACGCCCTACGAACAGGCCGTTCCCCGCGACTATCTGCGGGAGCACGGTGAGCGGACGGCCGAGGAGAGTGTCGAGCTGCTCGCCGAGAACCTGGCGGACTACCGGGCGGTCGTCCACCGGTGCGCCGATGCCGGACTCGCCTCCTTGATCGCCCGGCTGCTCGACGACCGGGGCGCGAGGACGGTGGTGGTGCCGCCCGGTCTGGATCCGGCCTGGCTGGCAGCGGCCGATGCCGAGCAGGTGCCGGACCGGGCCGAGAGCACTCCGTACGAGCTGGACCGGGTCGACAGCGTGCTGACGGGATGCGCGGTGGCCATCGCCGAGACCGGCACGATCGTGCTGGACGGTTCTCCCGACCAGGGCAGGCGAAGGATCACGCTCGTGCCCGACCACCACATCTGCGTCGTCCGCGTCCCCGAGCAGGTCGTCTCGTCCGTCCCCCAGGCCCTGGCACGCCTCGACCCGGCCCGCCCGCTGACCTGGATCTCCGGCCCGTCGGCGACCAGCGACATCGAGCTGAACCGGGTGGAGGGAGTGCACGGACCGCGCACTTTGGAGGTCATCCTGGTAACCGGATGACTACCCAGTGTTCCACGTGAAACATCGTCCCGGACCTGGCTGCTACCGGTGTGCCTCAGCAGGTGCGGGGTCAGTCAGGCGCGGGGTCAGTCCGCCTTCGCGTACTGCTGGGCCATCTGCCCGGCGAAGTCGTACGTGATCACGGGTTCGTCACCCACCACCCAGGCGTCGTGTCCCGGCGGGCACACGAAGACGTCACCGGGTCCCACCTCGCCCTCGGCGCCGTCGTCCATGCGGATGCGCAGCCGCCCCTGGACGATGTAGCCGTTGTGGTGGACCTGGCAGCTGTCCGTTCCCGCGATCTGCTTCACGGACTCCGACCAGCGCCAGCCCGGCTCGAACGTGGCCACCGCGAAGTCCAGGCCCGTCATGTGGACCGCTTCCAGGTGTCCCCGGGGGAAATCGCGCCGCTCGTCCGGCTTGTCGAGCGTCTTGACCTCGAGCATGACGCTCCTCCTTTCCGACCGTCTGCCACGGCCGGGGCGGGTCTCCGTCTGGCGCGAGCGGCCCGGCGGGGGCCGCGCCCCGCTCAGGTTCCATCGTCCGTCGGCCGCACCGGCGCCGCCATTCAGGCAGGGCCGGGTCCGCAGAGCCGGGCGAAACGCTCGGCGTCGATGTTGCCGCCGGAGATGATCACGCCGACCCGGCGCGGGAGGGGGCCGACGCGGCCGGTGAGCAGCGCGGCCAGCGGGGACGCGCCGCTCGGCTCGACGACGATCTTCAGGCGTTCGAAGGCGAACCGCATCGCGTCCCGGATCTCGTCGTCGCCGACCAGCACGATCCCGTCGAGCAGCCGCTGGTTGACGGAGAAGGTCAGCTCCCCGGGGATGTCGATGGCCTGGCCGTCGGCGATGGTGCGCGGGACGGGGATGCCGACCCGCCGGCCCGCTTCGAGGGACCGCTTGGTGTCGTCCCCGGCCTCCGGCTCGACGCCGATCACCCGTATCCCGGGGTGCAGGCCCTTGGCGGCGGTGGCGCTGCCGGCGATGAGCCCGCCGCCGCCGACGGGGGTGAGCAGCGCGTCCAGTTCGCCGGTCTCCTCGAGGAGTTCGAGTGCCGCGGTGCCCTGTCCGGCGATGACGTGCGGGTGTTCGTAGGGCGGGATGAGGGTCATGCCCCGTTCGGCGGCCAGGGCCGTGCCGATGGCGTGGCGGTCACCGGTGTAGCGGTCGTAGGTGACGATCTCGGCGCCGTATCCCTCGGTGGCCGCCCGCTTGGACGGCGGGGTGTCCTCGGGCATGACGATCACCGCGGTGGTGCCGAGTTCGCGGGCGGCCAGTGCGACGGCCTGGGCATGGTTGCCGGAGGAGTACGCGGCGATGCCCCGGGCCAGTTGCCCGGGGGTGAGACGGGAGGCGGCGTTGTAGGCGCCGCGGAACTTGAAGGCGCCCACGCGCTGGAAGTTCTCGCACTTGAGGAAGACCTCGGCGCCGACGAGGGCGTCCAGGGTGCGGGAACGCAGCACCGGGGTGCGGTGGGCGACGCCCTTGATCCGCGCGGCGGCGCCGCGGACGTCGTCGAGGGTGACCGGCGGGGTGGTGGTCGTCACGCTTGTCCTCCGGAGGGGATGGTCGGGTCGGTCGCGGCGCGGGCCTGCGCGAGGTAGTGGTAGGCGGACGCGCGTGAGATGCCGAGCCGGGCGGCGACCTGCTCGATCGCCCGCCGTACGGCGAACACGCCGCGCGCATCGAGGTCCCGGAACAGCGCCAGGCGCTCCGCGCGGTCGAGTTCGGCCCAGCTCTTGTGCCGGTGGGTGTCGACAAGGGCGTCGACGACCGAGTCGATGTCGTTGCCGAAGGTGGTGGTCGGCAGGTCGGCCGGGTGGCCGTCGCGTCCGGCGAGCGCGCCGAGCAGGCTGTGCACCCTCTCGACGGCGGTGACGTCCACGTTGACGCACAGGGCGCCGAACACGGCCCCCGTGGAGTCCCGCAGCACCATCGTGGACGACTTCACCAGGGTTCCGTCGCGGGTACGGGTCAGGTAGTTCAGCTCGTCGGCCGCCTCGTCGCCGCGGGCGAGGACGCGCATCCCGATCTCGCTCATCGCTCCGCCCACGGCCCGTCCGGTCACCGACCCGGCGACGGCGACCACCGACTTCTCCGGGGTCCGGTAGTCGTGCAGCACCGCCTCGCACACCGGCCCGAAGGTCGCCGCGAGGCCGTCGACGACCGGCGCCAGCGCACGGAGGATCGCGTCCCGCTCGGCGTCCACGCTTCCTTCGGCCACCATCGGCCCCCTTCCTCACCTGGCTTCCCAGACTACACGTCCAGCGCTGGACGGACAGTCCAGCACATCGCCAATAGTTGGCAATGGTTTTCACATGAGTTCGGCCTGATCGCGCTGTTGACAATCATTGCCAACTAGCGTGAGGGCCGACCGGCACCCGTGTGCACCACCGTCCTGGAGGACCCATGTCCCTGTCCCCGTCCTGGCGTCCGGCGCTGCTCGCCGGCGCCTGCCTGGCCCTGCTCACGGGCTGCGGCTCGTCGGACGCAGCCCGTCCCACGCCGGCACCGGCCGGTTCGGCCAGGATCGCGGTGGTCGCCTCCACCAACGTGTACGGCGACATCGTGCGGCGGATAGGCGGCGCGAAGGTGGACGTCACCTCGATCATCAGCGACCCGGACCAGGACCCGCACTCCTACGAGGCCGACGCCCAGAACCAGCTGGCGCTGTCCAAGGCCAAGGTCGTCGTCGAGAACGGCGGCGGTTACGACGACTTCGTCGACCGGATGCTCTCCAGCGGCCACAACGGCTCCGCCGAGGTCGTCAACGCCGTCAAGGTGTCCGGGAAGAGGGCCCCCGAGGGCGGCGAGCTCAACGAGCACGTCTGGTACGACTTCCCCACCGTGGCCAAGATCGCCGACCGGGTCGCCGACGCGCTCGCCAGGGTCGACGGCGCGGACGCGACGACGTTCCGGAAGAACGCCACCGCCTTCAAGGCGCGGCTCACCGCGCTGGAGGCGAAGGAGGCACGGATCAGGAAGGAGCACGGTGGTGAGGCGGTGGCCATCACCGAGCCGGTGCCGCTGTACATGATCGAGGCGAGCGGGCTGGTCAACCGCACCCCTGCTCAGTTCAGCGAGGCCATCGAGGAGGGCGACGACGTCTCCCCCCGGGTCCTCCAGCAGACCCTGGCGCTGTTCGGCGGCAAGCGGGTCAAGGCGCTGGTCTGCAACGAGCAGACCTCCGGCCCGCAGACGCAGAGGGCCGAACAGGCGGCGAAGGCGGCCGGCATCCCCGTCGTGCCCGTGACCGAGACGCTGCCGAAGGGCAAGGACTACCTCGGCTGGATGACGGCCAACCTGGACGCGCTCGCCCGCGCGCTGCACACGTGAGGCTCCCGGACGTGACCCCCGTACCGCCGCCCCGCCGGGCCGATGCCGGTCCGGCGGTGATCAGCCTGCGCGGGGCGGCCCTGTCCTACGGTGAGCGCACGGTGTGGAGCGGCCTGGACCTGGACGTGCGGCCCGGGGAGTTCCTCGCCGTGCTCGGCCCGAACGGCGCGGGCAAGACCAGCTTCGTCCGCGCCCTGCTCGGGCAACGGCCGCTGTCTGCGGGCACGTTGACCGTCCTCGGCCGGCCCGCCCGCGAGGCCGGCCGGCACATCGGCTACATCCCGCAGCAGGCGGCGCTGTCCGCGCAGGCCCTGCTGCGCGCGCGTGACCTGGTGCGCCTCGGGATCGACGGGCACCGCTTCGGGCCGCCGCGCCGCCCCGGCGCCACGCGCCGCCGGGTGGACGACCTCCTGGCGGCGGTCGGAGCCACCGCGTACGCCGACGCCCCCCTCGGCATGCTCTCCGGCGGCGAACGCCAGCGGGTGCGCATCGCCCAGGCGCTGGCCACCGACCCGCGCATCCTGCTGTGCGACGAGCCGCTGCTCTCCCTCGACCTGCACCACCAGCGGGCCGTCACCGAACTCATCGACGCCCGGCGCCGCGCGCACGGCACGGCGGTGGTGTTCGTGACGCACGAGATCAATCCCGTGCTGGGGCTGGTGGACCGGGTCCTGTACCTGGCGCCCGGCGGGCACCGGACCGGCACCCCGGACGAGGTACTGACCTCCGAGTCGCTGTCGCGGCTGTACGGCACCCAGGTCGACGTGGTCCGCGTACGCGGCCGGATCGTGGTCGCCGGAGCCCCCGACGACACCGCCACGCCACCGCACCACCCGCACACCGCGCACGAGACCGACGGAGTCGCCCCATGACGCTCGCCGACGGGGTCTGGCAGCAGATCTTCACCTTCGACCACTACGGCGAACTGCTGGCCCTGGTCCGCAACTCCCTGGTCGCCGGGGTCGCGCTCGGCCTCGTGGGCGGGCTCGCCGGGGTGTTCGTCCTCATGCGGGACCTGCCGTTCGCGGTGCACGGCATCAGCGAACTGTCCTTCGCGGGCGCGTCGGCGGCGCTGCTGCTCGGGGCGAACATCGTGGCGGGCTCGATCGCCGGCTCGCTGCTCGCGGCCGGCGCCATCGGCGTGCTCGGCACCCGCGCCCGGGACCGCAACTCGGTGATCGGCATCATCATGCCGTTCGGCCTGGGCCTCGGGGTGCTCTTCCTCGCCCTGTACAAGGGGCGCGCGGCCAACAAGTTCGGGCTGCTCACCGGTCAGATCGTCGCCGTGGACACCCCGCAGATGTCCTGGCTGCTCGGCACTGCCGCGCTGGTGCTCGTCGCGCTGGCGGTGATGTGGCGCCCGCTGACCTTCGCCAGCGCCGACCCGGACGTCGCCCGGGCGCGCGGGGTGCCGGTGCGGGCGCTGTCCCTGGCGTTCATGCTCGTGCTGGGGCTCGCGGTCGCCCTGTCCGTGCAGGTGGTCGGCGCGCTGCTGGTCCTCACCCTCGTCGTCACGCCTGCCGCGGCCGCCGCCCGGATCACCGCCTCGCCGGTGCTGCTGCCCGCGCTCAGCGTGCTGTTCGCCGTCGCCTCGATCGAGGGGGGCATCCTGCTCGCGCTGGGCAGCAGCATCCCCATCAGCCCGTACGTGACGACCATCTCGTTCACGATCTACGCGGTGTGCCGGATGGCCGGGCGGTACCGCGCCCGGCGGTGGGGCGCCCGGCCGATCGACGGCCCGGGCACCGTCACGGCCCGCTTTGTTGAGACGTCCTGACAAAGCTGTTGACAACCCCTGCGGGCGGCCGCATAGTACCTCCCACTAGAGCGCGCTAATAAAGCGCTCTAGTCGGCCCCACACCGGGACGCCGCCGCTCATCCCCCGCCCCCTCGGGCCCCACGGCCCCCGCTCGGCATGTCCGGAACGCCGACCGGCAGCCGTCCCCCCCACGCCACCCGAATCCCGCCCCGACCAGCACAGAGGTGCAAGGGACATGCACAGACACCATCGAGCCGCCGCGCTGACCGCCACCGCCCTCGCCGCGGCCCTGCTCATGACCGCCTGCTCCAGCGGCTCCGGCGGCAAGAAGTCCGAGGAAGGCGGGCCCCAGGCCGCCGCGGGCAGGGCGAACACGCCCCGGATGACCGTCGCCATGGTCACGCACGCGGCCCCCGGTGACACCTTCTGGGACCTGATCCGCAAGGGCGCCCAGGCCGCCGCCGCGAAGGACAACGTCAAGCTCGTCTACTCCAGCGACCCGGTGGCCGGCAACCAGGCCAACCTGGTGCAGAACGCCATCGACCAGAAGGTCGACGGCATCGCGCTGACGGCCGCCAAGCCGGACGCGATGAAGGACGTGGTGGCCAAGGCGCGGGCGGCCGGCATCCCCGTCGTCGGCTTCAACTCCGGCGTGGACGACTGGAAGAAGCTCGGCATGCTCGAGTACTTCGGGCAGGACGAGAACATCGCCGGCCAGGCCTTCGGTGAGCGGCTCGGCCGGCTCGGCGCCAAGCACGCCGTCTGTGTCATCCAGGAGCAGGGGCAGGTGGCGCTGGAAGCCCGGTGCGCCGGCCTGAAGAAGGGCTTCAAGGGCGAGACCGAGACCCTCTACGTCAACGGCACCGACATGCCGTCCGTGAAGTCCACGCTCACCGCCAAGCTGCAGAAGGACCCCTCCGTCGACCAGGTGGTCACGCTGGGCGCCCCGTTCGCGCTGACGGCCGTGCAGTCGGTGAAGGACGCGGGCAGCAAGGCGAAGGTGGCGACCTTCGACCTGAACAAGGACCTGGTCAAGGCGGTGCAGGACGGCAGCGTGGAGTTCGCCGTCGACCAGCAGCCGTTCCTCCAGGGCTACCTCGCCGTGGACTCACTGTGGCTGTACCGGACGAACGGCAACGTCAGCGGCGGCGGCACCGCCCCGGTGCTCACCGGACCGGCCTTCGTCACCAAGGACAACGTGGACGCCGTCGCGACGTTCGCGGAACGGGGCACGCGCTAGCCTTCCGTGCCGCTCAGCGCCGTGGCCAGCGGCGGGCACCCGGCCGCCCCCTCGGGAAGGGGCCCTGGGTGTCCGTCCCGCCCTAGACTGTTTACACAGACAGTCCGGACGTATCAAACATATCGGGCTCGTGATGCGTGGGCGGTGGGTTCTCGTTCCGGCGCTCGGCCTGCTCCTCGTGGTGCTGTGCGCGGTCGCCGCACGGGCGCAGGGCGAGGAGGGCCGCCACGGCCCCGGCTTCGGGGCACGCGCGCTGCAGGCGTTCATCGACGGGGTGCAGTTCGGCGTCATCATCGCGATCACCGCGGTGGGACTCTCGCTGATCTTCGGCACCATCCACCTGATCAACTTCGCGCACGGCGAGTTCGTCACCATCGGTGCCACGGTCGCGTTCTTCCTCAACGTCTCAGCTGCCGGCCCCGGCTGGCACCTGATCCCCGCCGCCCTCGCCGCCGTCGTCTTCGGGGCCCTGGTGGGCTGGGCCACGGACCGCGGTGTCTGGCGGCCCCTGCGCGCCCGGGGCACCGGGCTGATCAACATGTTCATCGTCACCATCGGCCTGTCGCTGCTGCTGCGCCACGTCGTGCTCGTGCTGTACGGAAACCGTCCGGCCTCCTACGCGCAGTACGACATCCAAAGCGCCATCGACCTGGGACCGGTCGGCATCACCCCGCGCGATCTCACGGTCACCCTGCTGTCGGTGCTGGTACTGCTCGGCCTCGCCGCCCTGCTGCAGCGGACCCGGATCGGCACCGCCGTCCGGGCGGTCGCCGCCAACCGGGACCTGGCCGAGGCGTCCGGCATCGATGTGCGGCGGGTGGTGAGCATCGTCTGGATGGCCGGGGGCGCCCTGGCCGCCCTCGGCGGAATCTTCTTCGGCCTGGTCGAGGTCATCACCTGGGACATGGGATTCAGACTGCTGCTCCTCATGTTCGCGGGGATCATCCTGGGCGGCCTCGGATCCGCGTACGGCGCGATGGCCGGGAGCCTCGTCATCGGCATCGTCGCCCAGATGTCCACCCTGTGGTTCCCGGTCGACCTGCAGTACGCCTGGGCGCTGCTGGTCCTCATCGTGGTGCTGCTCGTCCGGCCGCAGGGCCTCCTCGGCCGTCGCGAGCGGGTGGGATGAGGAGGCGGTCGTGGACGTCTCGGTCATCGTCTCCGACGCGCTGCGGTCCGGTATCGGTCCCATCGCCGCGGTGTACGCGCTCGCCGCGATGGGCCTGAACCTGCACTTCGGGTACACCGGCCTGCTCAACTTCGGCCAGGTCGGCTTCATGCTGGTGGGCGGCTACGGGCTCGCCATCACGGTTGCGACGTGGTCGGGACCGATGTGGCTCGGCGTGTTCGCCGGACTCGGCTGCGCGATCGTGCTGGCGCTGCTGCTCGGCCTGCCCACGCTCAGGCTGCGCGCCGACTATCTCGCGATCACCACGATCGCCGCCGGGGAGACGCTGCGGCTGTTCTACCGCTCCAGCTGGGCCGAGCCCGTCACCGGCGGCGTGTACGGGCTGCAGAGGTTCGCGGGCGACTTCTACGACCTCAACCCGATTCCGCGCGGCACCTACGGCCTGTGGCTGGTGGAGTTCGGCGCCCGGGACCTGTGGGTGATGACCGTCGGCTGGGCGCTGGTGGTCCTGGTCGGGATCCTGCTGGCGCTGCTGGTGCACAGCCCCTGGGGCCGGGTCGTGCAGTCCGTCCGCGAGGACGAGACGGCCGCGCGCAGCCTCGGCAAGAACGTGTACGCGTACAAGATGCAGTCCCTGGTGCTGGGCGGCCTCCTCGGCGGTGCGGCGGGCATGCTGCAGGCGATCCAGGTGCAGTCGGTGAGCCCCGACAGCTTCGACCCGGGCGTCACCTTCTTCCTGTACACGCTGCTGGTGCTGGGCGGCGCCGGGCGGATCCTCGGGCCGGTCGTCGGCTCGGTGCTGTTCTGGTTCGTGCTGACCTTCCTCGACAGTGCGCTGCGGCAGGCCATCGGCGCGGGCTACATCTCCTCGGAGCTGATCAGCACGTCCGAGGTGGGCGCCGTGCGCTTCGCCCTGGTGGGCATCGCCTTGATCCTGCTGATCGTCTTCAGGCCGCAGGGTCTTCTCGGCAGCCGGAAGGAGATGATGCTCAGTGGCCGCTGACTCCGCTCCGGCAGGTGGTGCCGCCAGCCCCGTGGGCCTCGCCGGAACCCCGCCCGAACCCGGGGTGCGCAAGCCCGATCCCGTGCTGGTCATGGACCGGGTGACGCGCACGTTCGGCGGGCTGGTCGCCGTACGGATCGAGCATCTGGAGGTGCAGCGCGGGGTCATCACGGCGCTGATCGGGCCCAACGGGGCCGGCAAGACGACGCTGTTCAACGTGGTGAGCGGGTTCGACCGGGCCGACGGCGGCCGGTGGTCGTTCGACGGGAAGCCCCTCACCGGCCGCCCGGCGTACCGGGTGGCGCGCAGCGGGCTCGTCCGGACGTTCCAGCTCACCAGGACCCTGCCCCGGCTCACCGTCCTGGACAACATGCTGCTGGCCGCCCCCGGGCAGCGCGGCGAACGGCTGCTGCCGGCGCTGGTGCGCCCGCTGTGGCGCGGGCAGGAGCGCGATGCCCGGCGCCGGGCCGAGGAGCTGCTGGAGCGGTTCCGGCTCACCCCGGTGCGCGACGACTACGCGGGGACCCTCTCCGGAGGGCAGCGCAAGCTGCTCGAACTGGCTCGCGCCCTGATGTCCCGGCCGGTCATGCTGCTGCTCGACGAGCCGATGGCCGGGGTGAATCCCGCGCTGGTCCAGTCCCTCCTCGGCCACATCACCCGGCTGCGCGACGAGGGACTGACCGTCTGCTTCGTCGAGCACGACATGGACGTGGTCATGGGCATCAGCGACTGGGTCGCCGTCATGGCCGACGGCCGGCTGGTGGCCGAGGGCCCGCCGCAGACGATCGGCCGGAACCCCGCCGTCGTGGACGCCTATCTCGGCAGGCGGCACGACGAACCGGAGGCGACCGGCGGAAGGGAGTGACCATGCCCAAGGGCGAGCGGACACCGGCACCGGCGGCACCGGTCCTGGCGGCCGACGAGATCGTGGCCGGATACGTGCCGGGCGTCGACGTCCTGCGCGGGTGCAGCGCCGAGGTGCGGCCGGGTGAGCTGGTCGGGGTGATCGGCCCCAATGGAGCGGGGAAGTCGACCCTGATCAAGGCGGTGTTCGGGCTGCTGCGGGTGCGCGGCGGGACGGTACGGCTGCACGGGGAGGAGGTCACCAACCGGCCCGCGCACGAGCTGGTGCGCCGCGGTGTCGGGTACGTGCCGCAGTTGCAGAACGTCTTCGCGGAGCTGACGGTCGAAGAGAACCTGCGGATGGGCATCTACCTACGGCCCAGGGCCTACGCACGGCGGGCCGCGGCGATGGAGGAGCTCTTCCCCGTCCTGGCCGCCCGGCGCAGGCAGAAGGCCGGGGCGATGTCCGGGGGCGAGCGGCAGATGCTCGCGATGGCGCGCGCGCTGATGACGGAGCCCCGGCTGCTGCTGCTCGACGAGCCCTCGGCCGGTCTGTCGCCGGTCCACCAGGACATCGTCTTCGACCGGGTGAAGGAGATCAACGGGGCGGGCGTCGCCGTGCTGATGGTCGAGCAGAACGCCCGCAGATGCCTGCAGATCTGCGACCGCGGCTATGTGCTCGACCAGGGCCGCAACGCGTACACCGGCACGGGCAGGGCCCTGCTGCACGACGAGAAGGTGATCGAGCTGTATCTCGGCACCCTCGCCCGCGTCCGCTGATCCCCTCCGCCTCTCGGGTTCACTCCTGGGTGCTCACCTCCGTGCGCAGGGTGCGCAGCTTGGCCTGGTCGTCGTAGCCGTACACCTCGATCGTCGCCCGGCCCGGCTCACCGGCGTCGGTGAAGTCGAGCGGACCGCTCACACCGTCGTAGTCGATGTCCCGGCCGGCCGCGAGCAGCCGCTTGCAGTCGGCGAAGGACGTGCACTTCTCGCCGTCCTTGGTGATGCCGTTCATCTCCTTGACGAAGACCTCCGGGTTGTCCGACCCGGCCTTCTCCGCGGCGAGCGCGACCGTCGTCACGCAGTCGAAGGCCTGGGGTGCGTACTGCAGCTCCTTCAGGTCCGGGGCGAACTTCTTCAGATCGTTGACGTACCGTTCGTTGGCCGCCGAGGCCGGGGCCGTCCCCTTCATGCCGGCGAGCCGTTCGGGGTTGCCGCGGGAGACCAGCGAGGGCAGGTCCTCACTGCGCAGTCCGTCGGCGCCGTACACGCCGACCCGGTCCGGTCCGAGTCCCGCCTCGATCAGGCCCTGCAGAATCCGGGCGCCCTCCTCGAAGGCGATCAACACGACAGCGTCCGGGTCGCTGTTCCTGACCTGCTGCACGATCTGGTCGAAGTTGGTGGCCCTCGGGTCGTAGGTCTCGGCGAGCGCGACGGTCGCGCCGCCGTCCCTCAGGGACTCCTCCGTGCTCCGCAGCAGGCCGCGCCCGTAGTCGTCGGCCCGGGCGATCAGGGCCACCCGCTTGTGGCCGTCCTCCCGCACGGCGTCCGCGAGAACCGGCCCCTGCAGGGCGTCGCTCGGAGCGGTACGGAAGTAGTATCCGTCGTCCTCGTAGTCGGTGAACGTGGGGGCGGTGTTGGACGCCGAGCACTGCACCACACCCGCGCCCGTCACCCGGTCGATGAACGCCAGCGACATGCCGGACGCCGCGGCACCGATCACCGCGTCCACGCCGGCGGCGAGCACCCGGTCGGCGGACTGGGCGGCCACCGCCTCCTGACCGGCCTCGTCGCTGCCGACCACGGCCGGCACCGGCCTGCCCAGGACGCCACCGGCGTCGTTGATCTGCTTGATCGCGAACTTCACCGACTCGATCTGCGGCGGTCCAAGAAAGGCGAGCTGTCCCGTCTCCGGCAGGACGTAGCCGAACTTCAGCTCGCCGTCCTCGTCACCGGCGGGCAGCGCGGACGCGGTACCGCCGACCGCGCCCACCATCGAGATCACCAGCGCGGCGGCACTGGCCAAGACCGCAGAACGCCGTATCGGCGCCTTCATGTCCGCCTCCTCTCTCCGGAGGCCGACGGCAGGCCGTCAGGTCGGCCTTCCGCCTGACCATCTCCTTCGAGCATAAAACGGAATAGAACACATGAACGTCTGCGGGTGTGCCTCGCGCTGCCGGGCGGCCTGCTTCGCCCGCGATTCTTTGATCGTTGCTGTGCCCGCAGCGGGCGGGTCTGGTCGCCATCGCCGCGCAGCTCGACGGCGGCGGACCCGGACCGACCAACCCGGCCCTGTACGAGCTCGCCTCCAACCCGGCCACCTACGCGGCGGACTTCCAGGAGGGCATTCATCGGCCTGGGCACGCCCGACGCGGCGAGGCTGCTGCCCGACCTCGTCAGCGCCGTGCACGGCGGCTGACCCGCCGGATCACCCGAGCTGGCATCCTGTCTTCGTCGGCGACGGGATGCCCGGTCGCCGTTGCCGCGGCCGCCGGCCCCGGCATGGAGCCCCCCGTCCCGGTGCTGGTTCATGCCGAGACCTGCGGCGGGATCGCGGCAGCGGCGGAGCACGGGCGGACCCGCCGGGGTGTCACGACGGCGGGCTGTCAGGACGCCGGCTCCTGCGGGGCCGGCCCGCTCGTGCCCCGGACCACCAGCTTGGGGTCCACCACCGCCTCCCTCGGCTCCAGCGTCCTGTCCTCCAGCCGCTCCACGGCGAACCGCACCGCGTGCTCCGCCATGAGCGCCGCGTCCTGGCGGACGGTGGTCAGCCCGATCGGCATCAGGTGGGAGAGGTGGCTGTCGTCGTAGCCGACGACGGACACATCGCGCGGCACGTCGATACCGGACCGGGTCAGTACCGTCAGCAGACCCCAGGCGCAGCGGTCGTTGCCCGCGAGGACCGCGGTCGGCAGCGGCAGGCCGCGCTCCCGCTCGGCGAGCAGCGCACGGCCGGTCTCGATGCCGGACTGTTCGGTGTGGTCGCCGGGGATGACCCGCATCTCGGCGTCGAGCCCGTGGCGGCGCATCGCGGCACGGTAGGCGCGCCGCCGCTCGGCGGACCCGGGGCCCCGGTCGCCGTCGATGTGCACGATCCGGCGGTGCCCGAGCTCCACGAGGTGGTCCGTGGCCTGGCGGATACCCTTGGCCTCGGCGGAGTGCACGAAGTCGACGCGGGCGTGCGGCACCCGGCGGCTGACCGAGACGGTGACCGTACGGCGGCCCAGTTCGTCGAGGTAGGCGGGCTCGGCGTCGGGGCCGAGCAGGATCACCGCCTCGCAGCGGTGCCCGAGCAGCGCCTCGACCGCCTTGGCCTCGCTGCGGCCCTGGGCGGCCGCGGACAGCAGCACGTCGTAGCCGAGCCGTTCGGCCTCCGGGTAGATGCCCTCGATGAGGTTCGTGTGGAACGTCTGGTGCACGGTGAACATCACGCCGAGGGTGCGGCTGCGCCCGCGGGCCAGCAGCCGGGCCGCGTTGTCGGGGCGGTAGCCGATCTCGTCGGCGACGCGCAGCACCCGCTCACGGGTCTCCCGGCTGGCGCCCGGCTGGTTGCGGAAGACGATCGAGACGAGCGCCCGTGAGACCCCCGCCTTCTCGGCGACATCCGCCATCGTGGGCCGCTGCCTGCCCGAACCGTCCACCTGTGCACCCACCTTTCGCCGCCGCCCACCTTACGGCCCGCCCCGACGTCCCCCGTCCGGAAATCTTCCCGCCACACGGTATTGACATGACATTTGGACAGGGCTCATCGTACTCGTCTAGAGCGCTCTAGTAGAGCGCGCCAGGCAGTTCCTCACCGCCCTCCCTCCCTCCGAAGGACTCGCTATGGCAATGGCGCCTTCCCCGCCCCCGGTCCTCGCGGGCAACCTGTGCCTCGGTTCCGCCCCCGACTCCTGGGGCGTGTGGTTCCCCGAGGACGAGCACCAGGTCCCGTACACCCGCTTCCTCGACGAGCTCGCCGAGGCCGGCTACCGGTGGCTGGAGCTGGGCCCGTACGGCTACCTCCCCACCGATCCGGCACGGCTGACGGACGAACTCGACGCCCGGGGCCTGAAGGTCTCCGGCGGCACCGCGTTCGGCGCGCTGCACCGCCCCGAGGCCTGGGACGAGATGCTCGCGCACGTCCGCCGGGTCGCCGCGCTGACCGCCGCCGCGGGCGCCCACCACCTGGTCCTCATCCCGCCCATGTATCGCGACGAGAAGACCGGCGCGTTCACCGAGTCGCCGGACCTGACGGCCGAGCAGTGGGCGGGCTTCGGCGCCCGGGCCGACCGGCTCGGCAGGCTCCTCCTCGACGAGTACGACGTACGGCTCGTCGTCCATCCGCACGCCGACAGCCACCTGCAGACCCAGCCGGAGATCGAGCGGCTGCTCAACGAGTCCGACGGCCGGTACACCAACCTGTGCCTGGACACCGGGCACGTGGCCTACGGCGGTGGGGACAACCTCGACCTGGTCCGCCGGTTCGGCGAACGCGTCGGCTATGTGCACATCAAGCAGATGGATCCGGCGGTGCTCGCCCAGGTCGCCGCCGAGGACCTCTCCTTCGGCGAGGCCGTCCGGCGCGGGGTGTGCGTGACACCGCCCGCGGGGGTGCCCGACCCGGCCGACGTGGTGGCCGAACTCGCCCGGCTGGACGCGGAGTTGTTCGTAATCGTCGAGCAGGACCTGTACCCGTGCGCGCCCGAGGTACCGCTGCCCATCGCCGTACGGACCCGTGAACACCTGGCCGGATGCGGTCTGGTGGGAACCCGCCGCCCGAAGCTCACGCGCTAGGAGGCCCCATGGACGTCAGGGACGACACGAAACCCGCCACGCCGGACACGACCACGCGGGACGACGCGCCGCCAGCGGTGCGGCGACGGCTGCGGGTCATCACCGTCATCGCCACCTTCGGCGGACTGCTCTTCGGCTACGACACCGGCGTCATCAACGGCGCCCTGCCCTACATGACCGAGGATCTCGGCCTGACCCCGGTCACCGAGGGCATGGTCACCAGCTCGCTGCTGCTGGGCGCCGCGCTGGGCGCGGTGGCCGGCGGGCGGCTGTCGGACGCGCGCGGCAGGCGGCGCACCATCCTCACACTGGCCGTGCTGTTCTTCGCCGGCGCGCTCGGCTGCACCCTCGCCCCCAGCACGGCCGTCATGGTCGTCGCCCGGTTCGTGCTCGGTCTCGCGGTGGGCGGCGCTTCGGTGACCGTGCCCGTCTACCTCGCCGAGGTCTCCCCCGCCGAGCGGCGCGGCGCGCTGGTCACCCGCAACGAACTCATGATCGTCAGCGGGCAGTTGCTGGCCTTCACCTCCAACGCGGTCATCGCGCGGGTGGGCGGCGAAGCGGGTGGGGTGTGGCGCTGGATGCTGGTGGTCGCCACCCTGCCGGCCGTCGTGCTGTGGTTCGGGATGCTGGTCATGCCGGAGAGCCCGCGCTGGCTGGCCGCGCAGAGCCGCTTCTCCGACGCCCTGGAGGTGCTGCGGCAGGTGCGCTCGCGGCAGCGGGCCGAGGCCGAGCTGAGCGAGGTCTCCGCGCTGGCCGTGCAGGACGGGCGGGAGAAGCTCGGCGGCATCCAGGAGATGAAGGCCGTGCCGTGGGTGCGCAGGCTGATGTTCGTCGGGTTCGGCATCGCCGTCGTGCAGCAGATCACCGGCGTCAACACGATCATGTACTACGGCACGCAGATCCTCACCGACGCCGGTTTCGCCGCCGACAGCGCGCTGACGGCGAACATCGCCAACGGGGTGATCTCGGTACTGGCCACCTTCGCCGGCATCTGGCTGCTGGGCCGGGTCGACCGCCGTCCCATGCTGATGGCCGGTCAGCTCGGCACCACCGCCGCCCTGTTGCTGATCGGGGTGTTCTCGCTGGTGCTGCCGTCCGGCGACGGGCGCGCCTACGCCGTGCTCGCCATGACCGTCACCTTCCTCGCCTTCCAGCAGGGCGCCATCTCCCCGGTGACCTGGCTGATGCTGTCGGAGATCTTCCCGATGCGGATGCGCGGCTTCGGGATGGGTGTGGCGGCCGTGGTGCTGTGGCTGACCAACTTCGTGATCGGCCTGGTCTTCCCGTCCCTGGTCTCCGGCATCGGGATCTCCAGCACCTTCTTCCTGTTCGTCGCGGTGGGCCTGGTGTCCCTCGCCTTCGTCCACCGCTGCGTCCCCGAGACCCGGGGCCGCACGCTGGAGACCCTCGAGGCCGAACTGCGCACCCGCTTCTCCTGAAACCCCCTCCGAAGGACCATGCAAGGGATACGACCATGACCGTACGTGTAGGTGTCATCGGCGCCGGAATGATCGGCCAGGACCACATCCGGCGCCTGACCGAGGTCGTCACGGGCGCCGCCGTGACCGCCGTGACCGACCTGGACGCCGCCCGCGCGGCGCAGGTCGCCGCCCGGGCCGGGGCGAGGGCGCTCCCGGCCGGCGCCGACCTCATCGCCTCCCCGGACGTCGACGCCGTTCTCGTCACCTCCTGGGGACCCACCCACGCCGAGCACGTGCTGAACGCCGTCGCCGCCGGCAAGCCCGTGTTCTGCGAGAAGCCCCTGGCCACCACCGCCGAGGACTGTCTGCGGATCGTCGACGCCGAGCGCGCCCACGGCCGCCGTCTGGTCCAGGTCGGCTTCATGCGCCGCTTCGACGCGGGCTACCGCCAGATGAAGGAGCAGCTCGCCTCCGGTGCCGTCGGCGCCCCGCTGATCGCGCACTGCGCGCACCGCAACCCGACCGTGCCGCAGGCGTACCACTCGGCGATGGCCGCGCAGGACACGGCCGTGCACGAGATCGACACCCTGCGCTGGCTGCTCGACGACGAGATCGTCTCGGCCCAGGTGATCACCCCGCGCGCCACCGGCAAGCGGTTCGCGCACCTGAAGGACCCGCAGATCATGCTCTTCGAGACGCTGAGCGGCGTCCGGATCGACCTCGAGGTGTTCGTCAACTGCCAGTACGGCTACGACATCCAGTGCGAGATCGTCGGCGAGGACGGCCTGCTGCGGCTGCCCGACCCGGCCGCCGTCGGCGTGCGTACCGCGGGCCGGCACACCACCGCCGTCCTGAAGGACTGGAAGGGCCGCTTCGCGGACGCCTTCGACGCCGAGTTCCGCGCGTGGATCGACGCCGTCGCCGCGGGCGCCGAGCCGACCGGGCCGACCGCCTGGGACGGCTACGCCGCCACCGTCATCACCGACGCCGCCGTCCGCTCCCTGGAGTCCGACGGCACCGTCGTCACCGTCGACATGAAGCCCCGCCCGGCGTTCTACGGAGGCACCGCATGAAGATCGCCCTCGACCCCTACATGTTCCGCGCGCTGCCGCTCGACGAGATGGTGCGCACCGTCGCCGAACTCGGCTACGAGTACATCGAGTTGTCGCCCCGCGACGACTTCATGCCGTTCTTCCTGCACCCGCGGGCCGACGACGCGCGCGTGGCGGAGTTCAAGAGGTCCCTGCGCACCCACGGGGTGCGGCTGTCGTCGGTCCTGCCCCTGTACAAGTGGTCCTCGCCGGACGAGACCGAACGGCAGGCCGCCGTGCGCTACTGGAAGCGGATGATCGAGATCACCGTGGACCTGGAGTGCCCGCTGATGAACTCGGAGTTCAACGGCCGCCCGGAGCGCGCCGCCGAGAGCGAGGCGGCGTTCTGGCGCTCGATGGAGGACCTGCTGCCCCTCTTCGAGCGGGAGGGCCTCGCCCTGAACCTGGAGGCCCACCCGGACGACTTCTGTGAGGAGAACACCCCCGCGGTCGATCTGGTCCGGGCGATCAACAAGCCCTGGGTGAACTACCTGTACTGCGCCCCGCACACCTTCCACCTGGCCGGCCCGGGCGAGACCGGCGCGGACATCGCCGCGATGCTGCGCCACGCCGGTGACAAGCTCGCCCACGTGCACATCGCGGACTCCTTCAACCACAAGGGCTCCTCGGGCCTGCGCTACATCCTCAACCCGCCCGGCACCCCGGCCCGGATCCACCAGCACCTGGACATCGGCCAGGGCGAGGTCGACTGGGACGCCTTCTTCGGCACGCTGCGCGAGATGAACTTCGACGGGGTGGCCACGGCCTGCGTCTTCGCCTGGGAGGAACGGGCCCGGGAGTCCTCGGCGTTCATGCTGGACCGCATCCGCAAGGAGCTCGCCGCGTAGCGTTCCCGCTAGCGCGGGTCCGTCTCGCCCAGCCGGTACAGCTCGGGTACGGGGACCTTGACCGGTTCCTGCGTGGTCCGGGCGATCACGACGACCGCCGGCTCGTCCGGGTCGGGGTTCTCCTCGCGGTGCGGGACGAACGGGGGTACGAGGAAGAAGTCGCCCGGGCTGCCCGGGAGCCTGACCTCCCGGGTGCCGTCGTGGTAGACGAACACGGGGTGACCGCTGACCACGTAGATCCCCGCCTCGGAGTCGCCGTGGTGGTGGTTGTCCGTCGCGCTCGACGGCGGGTTCACCACCAGGCCCATCCACAGCTTCCTCGATCCGACCGTGCTGCCGCTGATCGCGGTGGGCCCGTCCAGCTCGCCCGCCGGCACGTGGTGGACGCGGTTGGTGCGCGGTGCGTCGTCGCCGGGGCGCTGTGCGGGACGCATGTCTGCGTGGGCACTCATCGTGCAGCCTCCTGGTCTCGTCGGCCTTGGCGGTCACCAGACTGCGACCGCGCCACCCCGAGCACCAACGGCTGTTGCCGAAACGGCAAAGAGGATCAGGGAGCCCGGGCGGGGCACCCCTCACCGGGAGACGAGGTGCAGGATCGCCGTGCCGTCCTGGCCGGTCGCCGCCTGGATCACCACGGCGTCGGGCTGGGGACTCGGCCGGGCGGCCTCGCCGAGCGGGCCGCAGGAGTTGCCGCTGCCGTTGACGCGGAGCACCGTGACGCAGCCCTGTCCGGGGCCCGTCGCCCCGCCCCTGGACTGGCCGCTGCCCGTCTGGACCGTGTAGGCGACCTTGTTCGGGCCGACCTCGGTGACGGACAGCGTCGCCGGGCCGCGCGGGCTCGCGAAACGGAAGCTCACCGGCTCGGACACCGCGATCGCGCAGTCGCCGTCGGCGCAGGCACTTACGTCACGCCCGTCCGCCGCCCTCGCCGACGGCTCCCGGGAGGAGGGCTGGGGGGAGGGGGGCGTAGCGGCCCGCCCGGCGGAGGACCCGCCGGAGGGTGCCGCGTCGCTGCGGTCCGGTGTGCCGCCGCAACCGGACAGGGCCAGGGCGGCGGTCGCAGTGGCGAGTACGAGACCCGTTCCGCGCCGCCGAAAGCGCCCTCCTCGCGGCTCGCGCGCCGCCGTCGTCGCCGTCATGACGGCCAGTCTCCCCTGACCGCTCCCGGTCCACACGGCACCGCGCCGACAGCACGGGAAGCCGCGGTCCGTCACGCCCTGACCACCACGCTGTCCACGCCGGGGACCGCCTGCCGCACAGGACTCGCCCATGTTCTCGACCGGCATCGACCGGCGAACGACGTCGCCCGGCCGCCCAAGGACGCGCGTTCGCGGCTCAGGAGCGGGGCGGGTTCTGGCGCGGGGTGATGGTGGCGTTCGGCAGGGCGGGGGCGGGAAGACGCCTGCCCGGGTATCCGCGGACCGCTCCGAAGCGGTCGGAGAAGGCCTCCCATTCCTCGCGGGCCCGGGCGATGTCGTCATGGCTGCGGCCGACGAAGTTCCACCACATGACGATCTCCTCGTCGAACGGCGTGCCGCCGAGCAGGATCGTCCGCGCCGGGCCGCCGGACTCGTTGACCAGCGTCAGAGCGTCGATGCCGGGGTGTACGTAGCCCAGTTCCGCCGGGCGCAGTGCCGTGCCGGCCACGCGGACGTCCCCGCTGTCCACGAGCAGGCCGTGCTCGAAGGCCGGGTCCACGGCGAGCGTGAGCGTCGCGCGCGGCTCGAGGGTGATCTCGGCGCCGAGCAGGGGGGTGAAGGTGTGCACCGGGGAGGTGTCCCCGGCGAGGGTGCCCAGGAAGACCCTGATCCGCGCTCCGTCGAGGAGCCGGGGTTCGGGCACGTGGTGCTGGAAGGCGCGTTCGGCGTTCCGGTGCTCCCCGGGCAGGGCCACCCACAGCTGGACGCCGTGCAGGACGGTGGTGCGCGGTGTGGAGGTCTCCGAGTGCGCGATGCCGTACCCGCCCGTCATGAGGTTCATCTCGCCGGGCCGGACGAAGGCGTGGGTGCCGAGGCTGTCGCGGTGCTCCACCTCCCCGCTGAACAGCCAGCTCACCGTCTGCAGCCCGGTGTGCGGATGCGGGGGGACGTCCATGCCGCCCGAGGCGGTGACGTCGTCCGGTCCGTAGTGGTCGGCGAAGCACCAGGCTCCGATCAGGGTCCGGGCCCGCTGCGGCAGCGTGCGCCGCACGGTCATCGCACGCGGGCCGCCCAGGGGCACCTCCCGCGCGGAGAGCACCTCCACGCGCGGCACCCCGGCCACCGGTTCGTCGTCAGCCCGCGCGCCACACCTCAGCGCCGCGGGCTCGGCTTCCACGTTGCTCACCGAGGCCACCTTCCGCCCGTCACGTTGTCCCTCAACTATGCCTCCCGGGGACCCGCGCGGTGAACGCGTAAACAGTAGCCATGTACATAGTAGCCATGTACTGTATCTGCCATGAGTTCGGCATTCGAGGGCGCGACGCCCGGGTTCCTGGTCTGGCGGCTGTCGATGAAGTGGCGGGTGGCGGTAGACCGCGCGGTCGCCCCGCTGGGGCTGACGCACGCGCAGTACGCGCTGGTGGCCTCGCTGCACGCGATGCAACGCGCCGGTGAGCGGCCCAGTCAGCGCCGCCTCGCCGACCACACCGGGCTCGAACCGCTCTACGTGTCGAAGCTGGCCCGCGCCCTTGAGTCCGCCGGGCTCCTGGAGCGCGCCCGGGACCCGCGCGACCCGCGCGCCGTGCAGCTGGCCCTCACCGAGGAGGGCCGCGAGGTCACCCGGCGGGCGATCCAGGTCGTCCAGGGACTCCTGCGGCAGTTGCTGGAGCCGCTCGGCGGCCCGGACAGCCCCCGGGCACGGGAGTTCACCCGTGACCTGACCCTTCTGCTCGACACCCCTCTCGACCCCTTCCACCACTCAGAGACGGAGCAGCCATGACCACCCCTGCCCCCACCGCACCCCTCCTCGACTCCCGGGTGATAGGCCTGGCCCACTACGCCGCCCGCGCGGTCCTGGAGACCGTGCTCGCGCGCCACGGCATCGGCTTCGAGCAGCACGTCACCCTGCGCCTCGCCGCCGCCGCCGACGGACCGGTCGAACGCGACCGTCTCGTCGACGGCGTGGCCGGCACGCTGAAGATCGGCGCGGCAGAGGTGAACACGGCGATCGATCAGCTGATCGACGGGAAGCTGCTGGCCGACCAGGCTCCGTCCCGGGTGCGGATCACGGACGCCGGCCGGGAGCTGTACGACCGGACCGTCACCGAGATCCGGCCCCTGAGCGCCAGGATCTACGCCGGCATCCCGACGGAGGACCTGGCCGTCGCCGGACGGGTGCTGACCCTCGTCACCGAGCGGGCGGACGCGGAGCTGGCCGCCCTGACCGAGTAGTGGAATATTGAACTACCCGGGTCCGTTGCAGGCCTCGGAGGAGGTCACCAGTGGACATGACGTACTACGCCCACGGAACACCGGCCGAGCGCTGGGAGCGCGCGCGGATGTTCTTCGACGCCCGGGACTACGCCGCCGCGGCGCGCGTCCTGGCCGGGCTGGTCGAGGAGGTGCCGGAGCAGACCGCGCCGCGTCTGCTGCTGGCCCGCTCCTACTACCACTCCGCGCAACTGCGCCGCGCCGAGGCCGAGTTGCGTGTCATCGTCGAGCGTGACCCGGTGGAGCACTACGCCCGGCTGATGCTCGGCCGCACGCTGCAGCGGCAGGGACGGCACGAGGAGGCCGCGTCGCACCTGCGGATCGCCTCGGCCCTGGCGGGCGACTTCGAGCAACTCTGAGTCCCCCGGGACCCTGCCGGTGCCCGGCTCCCACGACGGAGCCGGGCACCGGCGTCGTACGGGGGAGCCGGATCTCTACCGAGCCGCCGCCCCGCCCCCGTACGTCCGCCGCCCCCGCCGGTAGGCGATCTCCCCGAGGACGATGTCGACCGCCAGGAAAGCCGCCAGCGGGATGCCCAGCAGCGGCACGAAGTACCCCAGCACGGCGACGGCCGCCAGCAGCGGCACGAGCAGGTACGGCGGCACCTGCTGCCAGGCCCCGCGCGGGACGGGCCGGCCGAAGGCGGCGTCGCGGCCGCGCTGCCACCACATGCGGTAGCCCCACACGATCAGCAGGATCAGCGCGAGCGCGAGCAGCATCAGGGCGATCTGGTTGGCCAGACCGAACAGGACCCCGGTGTGCAGGTCGATGCCCCAGCGGGTGAGCTTGGCGAGCACCGGATAGTCGGCGAACCGCAGCACGTCGGTGACCTCGCCGGTGGCCGGGTCGACGGCGACCGCGTCCTGCTTGGTGGGCCAGCTGCGCTGCACCTGCTTCACCACGTACGCGGACCCCGCGTCGGCGGGCGGCACGATCTCCACCGGGTCGCCCAGACCCTCCGCCCGGGCGGCGGCCAGCACCTTGTCCAGGCCGACGCCGTGCTCGCCGCTCCCGCCGGAGTCCGCCGCGCCGCCGTGGCCCGCGTGGTCGCCGCCCGCCGAGGCCGACACGGCCGGCGTGGCCTGGCCGAGCGAGGTGCGCAGCTCGTCGATGTTCGCGCCGGCGTACGCCGACCAGGTCAGGCCGGTCGCCGAGAGGAAGAAGAACCCGGCCGCGGCCCAGACGCCGACGGTGCCGTGCAGAGCGAGGGTGCGACGGCGGCCGCCGGTGCCGCGCACCTTGCGCAGGGCCCGCCGCCGGGAGAACCACAGCACCAGGCCGCCGGCCGCGATCACCCACAGCCAGCTGGCGGCCAACTCGCTGTACAGGCGGCCGTTCTCGCCCAGGTGCAGATCCCGGTGCAACTCGTCGATCCAGGTGCGCAACGGCAGCGCGCCGGTCGAGCCGTACTGTTCGAGGGCGCCGCGCACCTTCCCGGTGTACGGGTCCACGAACACCGCCAGGGTGTGGTCGGGGTGCACGCCCGGGACGCCGGACAGCAGCACCCTGGTCGTCGCGCCGGCCTCGGGCGAAGGGCGTACGGCCGTGACCGTGCCCTGCGGGTGGGCCTTGCGGGCGGCCGCCACCTGCCGGGATATCGGCAGCTCGGCCTCGCCGGCCGGCACCGTCAGCTCGTGGGCGTACAGGATCCTCTCGGCCGGGAACGAGGCGGCGTACAGCAGGCCGGTGACGGCGGCGACGAGCAGGAAGGGCGCGACCAGCACGCCCGCGTAGAAGTGCAGGCGCAGCACGAGGGGGCGCAGCGGGGCCCAGCGGCTCCTCGGCCGTGCCGGGGTGGCGGGCTGCGGGGCCTCGTCCGTGGTGGTCGGGAAGGCGGTGGTCATCGGCGGGCTGCTCCCGGAAGAGGTCGTGGTGGCCGTGGTGATGCAGGAGTCGGACCGGCCGCGTCGCGAGTTCCCGGGGAGCATGTATGGCGTGCGTCACACCGAGGGGCGTGGAGGTGCCGTCGTGGCATGCTGGCGCGATGGGGACTCCGAGCGGGCGTGTGCCGGTGGCCGAGCGGGTCGAGGAACTCCTCGCCGCCGACGGCCCGATGCCGATCGTGGCGGCCGGTGATCCGGTACTGCGGCGGGGCACCGAGCCGTACGACGGTCAGCTGGACCCCGCGCTCCTGACCCGGTTCGTCGAGGCGCTGCGGATCACCATGCGGGCCGCGCCGGGTGTCGGACTGGCCGCGCCGCAGGTCGGTGTGGAGCTGCGGATCGCGGTGCTGGAGGACCCGGCGCCGGTGCCGGAGGAGGTGCGCGTGGCGCGCGGCCGGGTGCCGCAGCCGTTCCGGGTGCTGGTCAATCCCTCGTACCGGCCGGCCGGAGCGGCGCGGGCCGCGTTCTTCGAGGGCTGCCTGAGTGTGCCGGGCTATCAGGCGGTGGTGGCGCGGCACGCCGCGGTGCGGCTGACCGGGCAGGACGAGCACGGGCGCGCGCTGGACGAGGTGGTCACCGGCTGGCCCGCGCGGATCGTGCAGCACGAGACGGACCACCTCGACGGCACGCTGTACCTGGACCGGGCCGAATTGCGCTCGCTGTCGTCCCACCAGGCGGTGGCGGAGCGCTGGGCGCAGCCGACGCCCCGGGAGGCCGCGGCGGCGCTGGGCTTCGAGCTGCCGCACTGAGCCCGCGCTGAGCCACGCTGAGCCCGCGTTCGAGGCCGCACCGAAAAACCGGAGGCGCCCGGGCGGGCCCCTCCGTTACCGTGGCCGCATGTCCACGCCCCGAATCTCTTAGCTGAGGACCCGCTTCCACGCCACCCGTGTGTCCTCTTGCTTGTTCGGAGCGTCAACTCATGATCACTGTTCGTGATGCCGACGTGCGCGTCGGCGCGCGTCTGCTGCTGTCCGGCATCTCCTTCCACGTCTCCCCCGGCGACCGCATCGGCCTGGTCGGCCGCAACGGCGCGGGGAAGACCACCCTGCTGCACACCCTGGCGGGCACCCTGCGGCCCGCCGCGGGCACCGTCACGCGCACCGGCGATGTCGGCCACCTCCCGCAGGACTCCCGCGCCGCCGACCAGTCGGTGACCGTCCCCGACCGGATCCTGTCCGCGCGCGGCCTGGACCGGGCCGTACGGGCGCTGCGCCGCGCGGAGGCGGCGATGGCCGACGCCACGGAGCGGTCGATGACGGCGTACGTGCGGGCCGAGGCCGAGTTCCAGGCCCGCGGCGGCTACGCGGCGCAGGCGCAGGCGGCCCGGGTCGCCGCCGGCCTCGGTCTGCCGGGGCACGTGCTGGACCGGCCGCTCGCCGCCCTGTCCGGCGGTCAGCGCCGGCGCGTGGAGCTGGCCCGGATCCTGTTCGCCGGGCACGGCACCCTGCTGCTGGACGAGCCGACGAACCATCTGGACGCCGACTCGGTCGCCTGGCTGCGCGGCTTCCTGACCAGCCACCAGGGCGGCCTGGTGATGATCAGTCACGACACCTCCCTGCTCGCCGACACGGTCAACCGCGTCTTCCACCTGGACCCGGCGCGGGCCGCTCTCGACATCCACAACACCGGCTGGGACACCTACCTGGCCCGCCGGGAGGCCGACGAGCGGCGCCGGGCGCGCGAGCGGGCAGGCGCCGAGCGGAAGGCGGCGGCCCTGCGCGCGCAGGCCGACAAGATGCGCGCCCGGGTGGCGACCGCGACCGCCGCCCGGAACATGGTCCGCCGCGCCGACCGCATGCTCGACGCGCTGGAACCGGCCCGGCGCGCCGAGAAGGTGGCCCGCATCCGGCTGCCCGAGCCGGCGCCGTGCGGCCGTGTCCCGCTCGGCGCCGTCAGCCTGACCCGGTCGTACGACGGTCAGCAGGTCCTGCGCGGGGTGGACCTGGCCGTCGACCGGGGCAGCCGCCTGGTGGTGCTCGGGCCCAACGGGGCGGGCAAGACGACCCTGTTGCGGATCCTGGCCGGCCGGGACACGCCCGACAGCGGCCGGGTGGTGCGCGGCCACGGACTGCGCCTCGGCTACTTCGCCCAGGAACACGACACGCTGGATCCCGGTCTGACGGTACGTCAGCAGCTGGCGCAGACCGCCCCGCACCTCACCGACGGCGAGGTCCGGCAGGTCCTCGGCGCGTTCCTGTTCTCCGGCGACGATGCCGACAAGCCGGTCGGCGTGCTGTCCGGCGGCGAGAAGACCCGGCTCGCCCTGGCGGGTCTGGTCCACTCGGGCGCGAACGTGCTGCTCCTCGACGAGCCCACCAACAACCTGGACCCGGCCTCGCGCGCCGAGGTGCTGGCCGCGGTGGGCACGTACCCCGGCGCGATCGTCATGGTCACCCACGACGAGGGCGCCCTCAAGGCCCTGCGGCCGGACCGGGTGCTGCTGCTGCCGGACGCGGACGAGGACCTGTGGAGCGAGGAGTACCTGGAGCTGGTGTCGTACGCGTGACTCAGCTGTCCCGGTACGCCTCCAGCAGCCGCAGCCACACCTCGCTGATGGTCGGGTAGGACGGGACCGCGTGCCACAGGCGGCCGACCGGGACCTGCCCGGCGACCGCGACGGTCGCCGAGTGGATGAGTTCGCCGACGCCGGGGCCGACGAGGGTGACGCCGCGCAGGATCTCGTCCTCGAGGTCGACGACCATGCGGGCGCGGCCCTTGTAGCCGTCGGCGTACAGGCCCGCGCCCGCGACGGAGGACAGGTCGACGTCGACGGCCCTCACCCGGTGCCCGGCCTGTTCCGCCTCGGCCAGGGACAGGCCCACGGCCGCCGCCTCCGGGTCGGTGAAGACCACCTGGGGGACGGCGGCGTGGTCGGCGGTCGCGGCGTGCGCGCCCCACGGCTCCGCGGCGAGCTGTTGCCCGGAGGCCCGGGTGGCGATGGCGGCGCCCGCGATGCGGGCCTGGTACTTGCCCTGGTGGGTGAGCAGGGCCCGCCGGTTGACGTCGCCGACCGCGTACAGCCAGTCGTGGCCGGTTACCCGGAGGGTGTCGTCGACGTCGAGCCAGGAGCCGGGTTCCAGGCCGACCGTCTCCAGGCCGATGTCGTCGGTGCGCGGGGCGCGGCCGGTGGCGAAGAGGATCTCGTCGGCCTCGATGCGCTCGCCGCGGTCGGTGACCACCACCACCGTGCCGTTATCGCGGGTCACCGACTGGACCGAGGTGCCCGTGCGGACGTCGGCGCCGGCCTCGGTGAGGGCCTCGGCGACCAGTTCCCCGGCGAAGGGCTCCATGCGGGCCAGCAGGCCCTTGCCCCGGACCAGCAGGGTGACCTGCGCGCCCAGGGCCTGCCAGGCGGTGGCCATCTCGGTGGCGACCACACCGCCGCCGACCACGATCAGACGGCCCGGGACGGACTGCGCGCTGGTGGCCTCGCGGCTGGTCCACGGCCCGACCTCGTCGATCCCCGGCAGGCCGGGCAGGACGGCGCGGCTGCCGGTGCACACGGCGACCGCATACCGGGCGGTCAGGACGTGTTCGGTGCCGTCGGAGCCGGTCACCCGCACCGTGCGCGGACCGCTGAGGCGTCCGTGCCCGCGGTACAGGTCGGCGCCGACGCCGTCGAGCCACCGGACCTGGCCGTCGTCCTTCCAGCCGGAGGTGTAGTGGTTCCGGTGGGCGAGGACCGCGCCGGCGTCGAGGGGGCCCTGCACCGACTGGCGCAGGCCGGGGACGCGGCGGGCGTCGGCCCGGGCGATGACCGGACGCAGCAGGGCCTTGCTGGGCATGCACGCCCAGTAGGAGCACTCGCCGCCGACCAGTTCGCTCTCCACCACCGCGGTGGCCAGGCCCGCCGCGCGGGTGCGGTCGGCGACGTTCTCCCCCACCGGCCCGGCCCCCAGCACCACGACGTCGTACGCGATCGAATCCGATTCCGTCATGGGGTCAGTCTGGTGGGTGGTGTGCTCTGGGGCCACATGGGTAGGGGCGCGGAATACCTGACCGGTCGGCCTCGTTGTGCCGACGGCCGGACCCGACACCAGGAAGAGGGACACACGCCATGAGCAGCACCGTCGAGCTCACCAAGGAGAACTTCGACCAGACGGTCACGGACAACGAGTTCGTCCTGATCGACTTCTGGGCGTCCTGGTGCGGACCGTGCCGTCAGTTCGCGCCGGTGTACGAGAAGGCGGCCGAGGAGAACCCGGACCTGGTGTTCGGCAAGGTGGACACCGAGGCGCAGCCGGAGCTGGCCGCGGCCTTCGGTATCCAGTCGATCCCGACGCTGATGATCGTGCGGGACCAGGTCGCCGTCTTCGCCCAGCCGGGGGCGCTGCCCGAGGCCGCCCTGGCGGACGTCATCGGGCAGGCCCGGAAGCTGGACATGGACGAGGTGCGCCGGCAGATCGCCGCACAGCAGGAGCAGCAGGACCAGCAGGACCAGCAGGGTCAGTGACCCGGCCGCACAGCAGGAGCAGGACCAGCAGGGTCAGTGACCCGGCCGCTTAGAACGGGTAGGTCGCCACGTCCCCGCGCACCGTCGTCCAGCGCAGCTCCGTGAACGCCTCCAGGTTGGCCTCCCCGCCGAAGCGAGCCCCGGTGCCGGAGGCGGCGATGCCGCCGAAGGGGGCCACGGCCTCGTCGTTCACGGTCTGGTCGTTGATGTGGACGATGCCGGTCGGGATGCGCTCGGCCAGGTCCAGGCCGCGCGCCGGGTCGCGGGTGACGATGCCCAGGGACAGCCCGTAGGGGCTCTCGGCGGCGAGCGCGGCGGCTTCGTCGGCGCTGTGGAAGGGCCGTACGGGCGCGACCGGGCCGAAGACCTCCTCCGCGTAGGCGGGGGTGTGGTCGTCGACGTCGGCGAGGACGGTCGGCCGGTAGAAGAGCTCCTCGTAGGTGCCGCCCGCGGCCAGCTTGGCCCCGCTCCTGGTGCTGGCCTCGACCAGGCCGTGGATCTTGGCGAGCTGGGTGGCGTCGATGACCGGGCCGAGGTGGACCTGCTCGCGGTGCGGGTCGCCCACGGCGAGCGAGTCGGCCCGGGCGGCCAGCCGCTGGACGTACTCGTCGTACAGGGACGCGTGGACCAGGTGGCGGCCGGTCGTCATGCAGATCTGGCCCTGGTGGAAGAACGAGCCCCAGGCGGCGGTGGAGATGACCGCGTCGAGGTCGGCGTCCTCCAGCACGATCATGGCCGAGTTCCCGCCGAGTTCCAGATGGGCCCGCTTCAGGTGCCGTCCGGCGGCCTCTCCGACGGCGCGGCCGGCGGCGGTGGAGCCGGTGAAGGAGATCACGGGGACGCGCGGGTCGGCGACCAGGGCCTGCCCGGCGTCGGGACCGCCCGGCAGGACGTGCAGCAGGTCCTCGGGCAGACCGGCCGCCGCGAACACCGCCGCGAGGGAGAGTCCGCCGCAGACGGCGGTGCGCGGGTCCGGCTTCAGCACGACCGCGTTGCCGAGCGCCAGGGCCGGGGCGACGGAGCGGATGGACAGGATGAGCGGGGCGTTGAACGGGGAGATCACCCCCACGACCCCGACCGGGACGCGCCGGGTGTACGACAGGCGGGGGGCCTCGCTGGGCAGCACCTGCCCGGCCGGGCGGGAGGCGAGCGCCGCGGCCTCGTAGCACTCCTGGGCGGCGACGTGCAGTTCGAAGTCGGCCTTGCCCGGTATGGAGCCGGACTCGCGCACCAGCCACTGGCGCAGCTCGTCGGCGTGCGCGCTGAACAGGTCGCCGGCCGTGCGGAGCACCTGGGCGCGGACGAAGTGCGGGGTCCGCGCCCACTCGGCCTGCGCGGACCGGGCGGCCTCGGCGGCCTTCTCCACGTCGGCGGCGGTGGCGAGGGTGACGGTGGCGAGCGCCGCGCCGGTGGCGGGCTCGGTCACGGTGCGTTCCCCTCCCGCCAGGGCGCGGGGCTGCCAGGTCTTGGGGTCGAGCAACGGCATGACGGCTCTCCGATCGGTCACCGGCTCACAGGGGTGAGCGGACGTCCCGTGCAGTGCGCGGCCGGTCCGGCGGCCGCGTGGCGGGAGGCGGTGATCCGGCGCGGCCGGGCAGGCGGCGGCCGGTGCTCGACCGCGTCCCATTTGGTTGAGCGTGCAACATCCTAGTCGCCCCGGGCGGGAAACGGGCACCTGTCCGTGAGGCGACCTGGCGCATGTCCCAGTATCCGCCGAGGAGTTGCGGGACGCCCATGCTCAGCTGGACTCGCGGTGGATCACCGTGGCCCCCAGTACCTTGTGTGTCTCGGGCGGGGCGCCGGGGTCCCGCACCGCGCGGTCGACGAGCTCGGCGAGCTCCCGGCCGGACGGCAGCTCCAGGTGGACGGTGCTCAGCCGCGGCCGCAGCAGGCGGCCGAGCATCAGGTCGTCGGCCCCGACCACGGCCGTCTCCTCGGGAATGCGCACGCCCGCGTCCTGCAGGGCGCGCATCAGCAGCATGGCGTACTCGTCGTTGTAGGCGAACACCGCGTCCAGGCCGAGCTGCGGCCAGCGGGCCGCGAGCCGCGCGGCCGACTCCTCGTCGTAGCCGAGGGGCAGCTCGGTCACCGTGGCGTCGGTGCCCCGCAGTGCCTGGCGTACGCCGTCCAGGCGGGGACCGGAGAACACCTCCAGGCCGGGCTGCTGGGGGACGACGACGCCGATCCGGCGCCGGCCGCGGTCGTAGAGGTGGGCTCCCGCGCTGTGGCCGACGGCCTCGTGCTCCATGAGCAGGGCGTAGGCGCCCTCCACGGTCTCGGGACCGAGGGTCACCACCGCCCGGGCGCCGGAGCGCTTGAGGACCGCCACCCCCCGCGGGCCGAGTCCGGCGCCGGGCACCAGGACGGCCACCGGCCGCAGTTCGGCCCAGGCCCGGGCGGCCTCGTCGCCCTGGAGGCCGATACTGCCGTACTGCACGACCGTGTAGTCGAGGCGGCCGAGCGCGCCCTGGAGGTCGGTGAGGAACCGGCTGTAGAGCGGTCCGACGGGGAAGGCGGGCGCGGGCATCAGCACCATACGGCTGTGTCCGGCGCGCAGGCTGCGGGCCGCCGCGTGCGGCACGTACCCGAGCTCCCTGGCGGCCTCGTGGACGCGGCGGCGGGTGGGTTCGCTGATCCGTACGGCGCTGGTGTTGTTGAGGACGTAGGAGACGGTCGCGCGGGAGACCCCGGCCAGGCGGGCCACATCGGCGCTCGTGGGCACGGAACGCGGAGGCGCAAAGGACGCGGGCGTGTTCGGTATCTGCACCATGACGCCCCGCATCCTTGCAGACGCCCGAACGAGGGCTTCACGCGGGGGAGTTGTGAGGAAACGGTGCGCGAGCGCCGGGACGCGGCGACCGTGCCTCAGCACGGCCGCAAGCCGCCCGTCACCCGGTCGACCAGGTCGGCCCAGGCGTCCTCCAGCCGCTCCAGCGGCATCCCGCACTGCCGGGTCAGGTGGTGGATCAGGGCGGGGTCGAGCTGGTTCATCAGTGTGTGGGCGAGCAGCTCGCAGTCCGCGTCCGGGACGGCCTGGCGCAGCAGGAGGGTCACATGGCCGTACAGGAAGCGGCGCGGGGGGCTCGTGAAGCGCCGGGCACCGCCCGGTTCGGCCGCCAGCATCAGCTCCAGCTCCTCCTCGGTGCGGCGCAGCAGGGCGGAGCCGAACGCCCGCAGCCGCTCCACCGGCGGCGCGCCGGGCCCGAGCGGCGGCGGGCCGCCGAGGAGGGCGGCCTGGAACTTCTTCTCGGTGTGGTCGAGCAGCGCCACCAGCAGGCCGGTGCGGTCCCCGAAGCGGCGGAAGACGGTGCCCTTGCCGACCGAGGCCTCCGCGGCGACCGCCTCCATGGTCAGGCCGGCCGCGCCGTGCTGCGCCACGAGACGCGCGGCGGCCTCCAGCAGCCGGGCACGGTTGCGCGCGGCGTCGGCCCGCAGGCACGGCTCGTCGCCGCCGGAGCCGGGCTGCAGCAGGCCGGGCCGGTCTACGGGCTCCTGGGGCGTCGGGAGAGGCGGCGAAGCAGCGGACATGCAGCCAGGGTAAGGCACCGGGAAGAAAACTGGACCGCGGTCCGTTTAGGTGCTACAACATTAAACGGACCTCGGTCCGGATCCGTTACGGCAGTGTTTCCGCACGCACTTCGGGAGTTCCCCATGTCTGTTCGCATCCTCGCGCTCGTCGGCAGCCTCCGCGCCGGTTCGCACAACCGCCAGCTCGCCGAGGCGACCGTCAAGCTCGCCCCCGAGGGCACCGACGTGGAGCTGTTCGAGGGCCTCGCCGACATCCCGTTCTACAACGAGGACATCGACGTGGAGGGCAGCGTGCCGGCCGCCGCCGTCAAGCTCCGTGAGGCTGCCCAGGCCGCCGACGCGCTGATCCTGTTCACGCCCGAGTACAACGGCACGATCCCGGCCGTGCTGAAGAACGCCATCGACTGGCTGTCCCGTCCGTACGGCGCCGGTGCGATCGGCGGCAAGCCGGTCGCCGTGGTGGGCACCGCCTTCGGCCAGTACGGCGGTGTCTGGGCGCACGACGAGACCCGCAAGTCGGTGGGCGTGGCCGGCGGCAAGGTGATCGAGGACATCAAGCTGTCCATCCCCGGCTCGGTGACCCGCTTCGCCGAGACGCACCCGGCCGACGACGCCGAGGTCGCCGCGCAGCTGTCCGAGGTCATCACCCGCCTGCAGGGCACGGCCACGGAGCCGACCGCGGCCTGAGGCCCGGGACGCACAGGGAGCGGCTGGTCAAGAGGGCCGGAGCCAGGGTGGCTCCGGCCCTTCGCGCATCCCACCCGCCCGGCCTCGTCCCGGCCACCGCCTGCGCGGCCGGTTCTCGCAGCTCCTTCACGGCCGCCGTCGGCGTGAAGGCGGGTGCGGGGGACCCCGCGTGAACCGGCTCCGAGTGCGCCGTTCAGTCCAGGTCGGCGAGCAGCTCGACGGCCGGGGCGGCGAACCGCTCGATCCAGCCGGCCGGTTCGCCGGTGCGGGGGGCGAGGATCACGGTGTCGATGCCGAGCTCGGTGTAGCGGGCGATGTCGCGGGTGAAGGCGTCGAGGTCCTCCGTGGTGACCGCCTCGCCCGTGTGGACGACGGTCCTGCGGACGGTTCCGGGGTCGCGGCCCACGGCGTCGCAGTGCCGGCGCAGGACGTCCAGCTTGTGCCGGACCTCCTCGGGGGACGTGGCGAACAGGTTGCAGGCGTCGGCGTACCGGGCGACCAGGCGCAGGGTCTTGCGCTCCCCCGACCCGCCGATCATGATCTCCGGGCGCGGCGAGCTCACCGGCGCGGGCACGCACAGGGTCTCGGCGAGGCGGAAGTGCCTGCCCTCGAAGGGGCCGTCGGCGTCCGGGTCCCACATCTGGAGGCAGATCCGCACGGTCTCCTCCAGTCGTTCGAAGCGTTCGGCGAGCGGCGGGAAGGGCACGCCGAGGCCCTGGTGCTCGCGGTCGTACCAGGCGGCTCCGATGCCCAGCGTGGCGCGCCCGCCGGACAGGACGTCGAGGGTGGTGGCGATCTTGGCGAGCAGGCCGGGGTGGCGGTACGTCACGCCGGTGACCAGCGCGCCGAGCCGGACGGTGGAGGTGTGGGCGGCCAGGTAACCGAGGGTGGTGTAGGCCTCCAGCATGGGGTCCTCGGCGCCGCCGTTGAACTCCATCTGGAAGTAGTGGTCCATGACCGACAGCCAGCTCACGCCCGCCGCCTCGGCCGCGGCGCCCGCGGCGGCCAGTTCGGCGCGGAGCGCGGGACCGCCGCCCGAGTGGTCGAACCGGTTGATGTGCACGCCCACACGCATGTCCGCCTCCGCTCGCCCGGGTTCCGGGAACGTCGGTGACGCTAGGTGCTGGAGCGTTCTCCAGGTCAAGCCCGCCGCTGCACGCTCTGCCGTTCCCCCGTCTCCTGCCGCTTCGCCGCCCGCAGGCTCGTCACCGTCGTCACCGCCAGGACGAGGACGATGAAGCCCAGGGAGAACGGGATGCCGATCTCCGGGACGTGGACGCCCGACTCGTGCAGGGCGTGCAGGAACAGCTTCACGCCGATGAAGCCGAGGATGACCGACAGGCCGTAGGAGAGGTGGACGAGCTTCTTCAGCAGGCCGCCGATGAGGAAGTACAGCTGGCGCAGGCCCATCAGGGCGAAGGCGTTGGCGGTGAAGACGATGTACGGGTCCTGGGTCAGGCCGTAGATGGCCGGGATGGAGTCGAGTGCGAAGAGGACGTCCGTGGAGCCGATCGCCAGCATCACGACCAGCATGGGGGTCATGACCCGCTTGCCGTTGTCGGTGACGAACAGCTTGGTGCCGTGGTAGCGGTCGGCCACGCCGAATCTGCGCTCCACGGCCTTGAGCAGCTTGTTCTCCTGGTACTCCTCCTCGTGTTGCTCCTTGCGGGCGTCCTGGACGAGCTTCCACGCGGTCCAGATCAGGAAGGCGCCGAAGAGGTAGAACACCCACGAGAACGCCGAGATGATCGCCGCGCCCGCCGCGATGAACACGGCCCGCAGCACCAGCGCCATGATGACGCCGATCATCAGCACCCGCTGCTGGTACGGCGAGGGCACCGCGAACTTCGCCATGATCAGCACGAAGACGAACAGGTTGTCGACGCTGAGCGACTTCTCGGTGAGATACCCGGCGAAGAACTCGCCCGTCGGCCCGCCGCCGCCGAAGTACCACAGCCCCACCCCGAACAGGCAGGCCAGCAGGACCCACACGACCGACCAGGTGCCCGCCTCCCTCAGGGACACCTCGTGGGGTGTGCGGCCGATGAGGAAGTCGACGGCGACGAGCAGGCACAGGACCGCGACGGTCAGCAGCCAGACGGTGGAGGAGACGTTCACTGGTACTCCTGGCGCGAAGAGTGGAGATGCGACAGCGTGTCCGCCGTCGGTGATCTCTTCCACCGCGCACAGGTGAACACCAGGTGAGGCAACGGTAAAAGCTGGGCTACCGGCTCACCGACCCGTGGTGTCCCCGCAGCGCCTGCAGCACGTCCTCGTCCGTCAGCTGGCCGAAGTCGTCGTACCACAGCCCCACCGCCATGAACGCGGCCGGCCGGTGCAGGCAGATCACCTCGTCGGCCTCGCCGCTCAGCAGCTCCACCGCCTCCGGGGAGCCGACCGGCGCGGCCAGCACCAGCCGCGCGGGCTCCCGGCGGCGCAGCACCCGCAGGGCGGCGCGGGCCGTGGAGCCGGTGGCCAGGCCGTCGTCGACGACGATCACGCTGCGTCCCCGGATCTCGGGGGCGGGACGGCCCTGGCGGTAGAGCCGCTCGCGGCGGCGCAGTTCCGCACGCTCCCGCTCGACGACCGGGGCCAGCCTGTCCCTGCTCAGGCCCAGCCGGCCCAGCGCCTCCTCGTCGAAGAGCGGCTCCTCGTCGCCGGCCAGCGCGCCGACGCCGAGCTCCTCCTGGAACGGCGCGCCGATCTTCCGCACCACGAGCACGTCCAGCGGCGCGTCCAGCGCCTCGGCGACCTCGCGGGCGACGGTGACGCCACCGCGGGGCAGGGCGAGGACGACGGGGTCCGGCAGGCCTCCCTCGTTCTGCCGAACGCGCAGCTGCTCGGCCAGCTGCCGGCCGGCCTGCCGGCGGTCACGGAACCGCATGGCGGACACGCCCCCTTCTGCGCTCGTTCCCGTTCCGGAGACGACTGGCCTCGGTCCGGCACCCGCGTACCCCCTCGCCGCGGGACGATGCGCGCCGCCCCGACCTCCGTCACACTCGGAACGCGGAGTGTTTCCGGCCGGGCCGCGAGGCAACCCGCAAGGCCGTGCGCACGGCACGGCCGCGTCGCGCCACCGGCGCAACCAGCCCCCGCAGACACCGACGGAACGGGAGCAACCCGGATGATCACTGCCCCTCCGCATCCCGAGGTCGCCCGGACGGGCCCGCGCATCGGGGTGCTCGGTTCGTACGGCGGTTTCAACATCGGCGACGAGTCGATCCTCACCTGTGTGCTGCGCTGTCTGCGCGCCCAGCGGCCCGAGGCCCGGCTGACGGTGTTCAGCCGGAACGCCGAGCACACCCGCCTGCACCATCCGGCCGCCGACGAGGTGGTCGACTGGGAAGGTGTCAGCCGCCGGCGGGTGATGGACGCGCTGGCGTCGCTGGACCTGCTGGTGCTGGGCGGCGGCGGGCTGCTGTTCGACGGTGAGGCGCGCCGGTACCTGCGGCTGGTGCGGGCCGCGCAGGAACGCGGCATCCGTACGTTCGCCTACGCGCTGGGCGCCGGGCCCCTGCGGGAGGCGGAGGACCGGGAGGCCGTCCGCTCGGTGCTGGCCGACTTCGACGACGTGGTGGTGCGCGACGAGGAGTCCCGGCTGGTGCTGGAGGAGGTCGGGCTCGAACGGGACATCACCGTCACCGCCGACCCGGCGCTGCTGCTGGAGGCCGAGCCCTTCACCCACGAGATGATGCGCCACGAGGGCGTGCCCATCGGCGAGCGGCTGATCGGCATGTCGGTGCGGGAACCGGGCCGGGCGGCCGAGAAGCTCGACGAGGGCGACTACCACGCGCTGCTCGCCGACGTGGCGGACTTCCTGGTACGGCGGCTGGACGCGCACGTGGTGTTCCTGCCGATGGAGCGGCACGACGTACGGCACGCGCACGCCGTGCTGTCCCACATGACCGCGCCGGACAAGGGGCGCATCCTGCACGGCTCGTACAGCCCCGGGCAGGTGCTCGGCTTCATGCGCCATCTGGACCTGGCCGTCGGCATGCGGCTGCACTTCGTGATCTTCGCGGCGCTGACCGGGCTGCCGGTGCTGCCGCTGCCCTACTCGGGCAAGGTCTTCGACTTCGCGAGCCGGATCGGCGCGCCGGCCCTGGTCGGTGTGGCCCGGGAGCAGGCGGGGCTGCTGCTGGCGGAGGTGGACCGGCTGTGGGACGAGTACCCGCAGCGGCGTGTCGACTTCCAGTCCCGGGTGCGGGAGCTGTCGTCGCTGGCCCAGGGGACCTGCCTGCGCTGCGGGGCACTGCTCGACGAGATCGACGGCGGTGCGGACAGCGCGGCGGACGAACACCACCACGCCGAGCCCCGGCCGCTCAACGTGTGACGCCCGCCGGGCGCGTGTGCCCCAGCCGCCGAGCCCACCCCGCCGGAGGACACCGTATGCCGATCCTGCAACAGCCCGCCGAGCCCCGTACGGTCACGCTGCCCGCCCGGCCCGCCCAGCACGGGGGCCGGACCGACGTGCTGGTGGTCGGCGGCGGCCCCGCCGGGTTCGCCGCCGCGGTCGGCGCGGCCGACGCCGGGGCGGACGTCGTCCTGGTGGAGCGGTACGGGTTCCTCGGCGGCAACGCGACCGCGGCACTGGTGATGCCGCTGATGTCGTTCCACAACGAGCACAAGCAGGCCACGTTCACCGAGTCCGGGGAGGACTCGCGGCTGCTGCCCAGCGACCACGGCGAGGGCGAGCCGGTGGTGGCGGGCGTGCTGTGGGACCTGCTGGACCGGCTCATGGGCCGGGGCGGCTGTCTGCGGCCCACCCCGAAGACCGGGTACACGGTGCCGTTCGACCCGGAGCTGTTCAAGCTGGTGCTGCTGGAGATGCTGGACGAGGCGGGGGTGCGGATGCTGTTCCACGCCTTCGCCTCCACCGCGCTGCCGCTGGAGGACGGCTCCGGCTGGCGGGTGGTGTTCGAGACGAAGTCCGGGCCGGTGGTGATCGACGCCGGGGTGGTCGTGGACGGCACGGGCGACGGGGACGTCGCGGCCGCGTGCGGGGCGCCGTACGAGGTCGGCCGCAAGGAGGACGGGCTGGTGCAGCCCATGACGCTGATGTTCCGCGTCGCGGACTTCGAACGGCAGGACTTCAACGACTACGTGCGCAAGCACCCCGACCAGTGGCGCGGTGTGCACGGCCTGTGGGACCTGGTGGAGGAGGCCCGGGCGGAGGGCGAGCTGCGGCTGCCGCGCGAGGACATCCTGTTCTTCGCCACCCCGCATCCCCGCGAGGTCAGCGTCAACAGCACCCGGGTGACCCGCGTGCTGGGCACCAGCGTGTGGGACCTGACCCGAGCCGAGTACACCGCCCGCCGCCAGCTCGCCCAGATCGACCGCTTCCTGCGCACCCGCGTGCCCGGCTTCGAGGAGTCGTATGTGGTGCAGAGCGGCACGCACATCGGCGTACGGGAGACCCGCCGGGTGCTCGGCGACTACCAGCTGACCGGTCACGACATCCTGGCCGCCCGTCCCTTCCCGGACGTCGTCGCGCACGGCGCCTACCCGATCGACATCCACAACCCGCGCGGCTCCGGAACCGTCCTGAGGCGGGTGCCCACGGGCAGCTTCTACGACATTCCGCTGCGCTGCCTCATCCCGCGCGGCACGGAGCGGCTGCTGGTGGCGGGGCGCTGCATCTCCGGCACCCATGTGGCGCACTCGTCGTACCGGGTCATGCCGATCGCGATGGCCACGGGGCAGGCGGCCGGGGTGTGCGCCGCGCTGACCGTACGGCACGGGCACGGGCCGCGGGGTGTGCCCTACCGGCTGGTGCAGCGGGAACTGCTGCGCCAGGGGGCGCGGCTGCGCACGAGCGTGCCGGCCGCGGACTGACCCGCCCCGGGGAACCGCCGGGGGCCACGCCTTTCAGTGGGCCGTGGTCGTCAGGTGGTCCTCGCACCAGACCCGGGCCGCCGCGGTGACCCGGTCCAGGGCGCCGGGCTCCTCGAACAGGTGGGTCGCGCCGGGCACCACGTGCAGGCTGTGCGGGGCGTGCAGCTGCCGTGCCGCCTCCTCGTTGAGCCGCAGCACCTGCCGGTCGTGCCCGCCGACGATGAGCAGCACCGGTGCCCGTACGGCCTCAAGCGCGCCGCCCGCCAGGTCGGGCCGGCCGCCGCGTGAGATGACGGTCAGCACGCGGCCGGGCCGCGCCGCGGCGGCGACCAGCGCGGCGGCCGCGCCGGTGCTGGCGCCGAACAGCACGACGGGCAGGTCCCGGGTGGCGGGCTCGGCCCCGAGCCAGTCGATCGCGGCCGTCAGGCGGTGCCCCAGCAGGGGGATGTCGAAGCGGAGTTCGGCGGTCTCCAGGTCCCGCCGCTCCTCCGCTTCGGTGAGCAGGTCGATCAGCAGGGTGCCGAGTCCGGCGGTGCGCAGGCCGGCGGCGACCTTTCGGTTGCGCGGACTGTGCCGGGAACTGCCGCTGCCGTGCGCGAACAGCACCACCGCCCGCGCGTGGGCGGGCACGTCCAGGTCGCCGGGCAGGGTCAGGCCGTCGGCGGCCACCCTGACGGTCCGGGAGATCATCGCAGCCTCCTCCCCGAGGAGCCGTCCGAGGCTCCTGAGGGCCGCACGGAGCCTCCCCGGCCGCGTACCCCACCAGGGGCACGGCTCCCATGACAGCGGCCCCGGGGCCTTCGGACCGGGAGCGGTCAGGACGCCGCGGCCGCGGACGGCTCCCTGCGCTCTTCGGGCCCGGTGCCGGGGCTCTCCTCGCGGCCCGGGGTGAGGTGCAGCAGGCGGGCCTTGGCGAGAAGGCCGTCCACCGTGGCCTCCACGTCCAGGCGCCGTTCGAGGCGCTCCAGGCTGCTCGCGGTGGTGCGGGTCGCCACCGAGCGGGGGGCGAGGAGGCTGCAGCAGTCCTCGTCCGGCAGACGGGAGATCTCGCCGGTGCCCAGCCGGTCGGCCTCCGCCATGATCTCCTCCTTGTCCCACGCCAGCAGCGGCCTGAGCAGCGGCAGGGTGGCGGCCTGCTCGACGGTGGCCAGGTTGGACAGGGTCTGGCTGGAGACCTGCCCGAGGCTGTCGCCGGTGACCAGGGCCTGGGCGCCGGCGGCCCGGGCGAGGCGCTCGGCGGTGCGGATCATCAGGCGGCGCTGGGCGACCACGTGCAGGGAGCCGGCTCCGGCCAGGGACAGCTCCTTCTGGACGTGCCCCAGCGGCACGATCCACAGCCGTGCCCCGCTCTGGAACCGGGCGAGGCGGCGCACCAGGGCGTACGCCTTGTACGCGGAGGACGGCCCGGTCAGCGGCGCGCCGGTGAAGTGCACGAAGTCGCAGGCCAGGCCGCGCCGCATGGCGCGGTGCGCGGCGACCGGGGAGTCGAAGCCGCCGGAGATGAGCGCCATGGCCCGGCCGCTGCACCCGACGGGCAGCCCGCCAAGGCCGCTGTACCGGGCGGCGGAGACGAAGATCTCCCGGCGGTCGACCTCGACGGCCATCTCCACGTCCGGGTGGCTCAGGTCGACCGGCCAGCCGAGCTCGGCGTTGACGGCGGCGCCGATCAGCGCGTTCAGCTGGGTGGAGCTGAGCGGGAAGTCCTTGTGGCGGCGCTTGGCCCGTACCGCGAAACGGGGCCGGCTGCCGTCGGGGCGGGCCTCGCGGGCGAGTTCCAGGGCCGCGGCGACGGCCGCCTCGGGGGTACGGTCGACCCGCAGGGCCGGCTGCACCACGCTGACGCCGATGATCTCCCGGGCGCGTTCGAGCAGCGTCGGCGGAAGGCCGGGGCGGCCGGGCGCCGACAGGACGATCACCCCGCGCCGGCGGCGGACCCGCACCCCGGGCCCGAGGTCGTCCAGGGCGCGGCGCACGTTGTCGATCAGCTGGTGCTCGAAGCGCTCGCGGTTGCGTCCCTTGAGCGCCAGTTCTCCGTGCTTCAGCAGCACACACGCTTGCCGCATACCTGTGTCCCTCTTTCCTCCCTCGCTCCCACGCCCGGCGGCGCCGCCGCCCGGGGCCACCGGACGAGGGGTGCCCGCGCGGACACCCCGTATCGAAACGATCATCCGGACGGGCACGTGCGCCAGGGCACGTGCGCGTGCGCCGGTCTCCTACCCGCTGCCCCCGATCGGGATGCGGCGCCGCCGGACGGTGCCCGCCCTCGGCAGCCGGACCGACAGGACGCCGTCGGTCAGGTCCGCCTCGATCCGGCCGGGATCCACGCCGGCGGGCAGGCCGACGCGGCACAGCAGACGCCCGCACCCGAAGATCCACAGGTCCCCCTCGTCGGCCTCCACGGAGACGGTCTGCCGGGGGATGCCTGGCAGCGCGGCGCGCAGGACGCAGGCGTCGTCGGTCTCCTCCTCCTCGACCACCGGCACCCGCGCACCCCCGCCCCACACGGCCGGCCACGCGCCCCGCTCCCGGGCGTCGTCCCCGCCCTCGTCCCGTACGAGGTTCCCGGCCTCGGTGAACGAATTCCAGTCCCACAGCCCCCGCTCCGGACGACGCACGACACGGCCTCCCTCCGGCTCCCGATCCCCTCCGGGTAACCGGCCATCGCGCCCCTCACACACGCTCTCCCGGGAAGTGATCCGCATGCGTGGCCCGTGATCGGGCAGTCGGTTGGCATGGTCGGTGAGACGGACGACGACAGGCGGGTACGGCGGCCGGGTGAGAGCGGGCACCGGACGGTGCCGCACGCCGCCGACATCCGGATCGAGGCGTGGGCGGCGAGCCGGGAGCACTGTCTGGCGGAGGCGGTGCTGGGGATGGTGGAGTGCTTCGCCGACGTCTCCGGGGTGCGGCCGAGAACGGTCGACCGGGTCCGCCTGGCCGAGGCCAGCGACGACGACCTGCTGGCCACCTTGCTGGACGAGGTGATCTACCGGCTGGACGTGTACGGCCAGGTGCCCGTGGACGTGGAGGCGGACGAGGCCGACGGCGGACTGGACGTGCGCCTGGCGGTGGCCGAACTGTCGGACGTGCAGATCACCGGCGCGCGACCGAAGGCCGTGGCCTGGAACGACCTGCACATCGGGCCGGACCCGTACGGCTGGTCGTGCCGGGTGACGGTCGACGCCTGAGGCACCGGTCCGCGCGGGCCCGCCCCGCCCCCGCCGCCGCGGGCTGCCCGGGCGGCCTACCGTGGAGGTATGGGCGGCAGCGTGGTGACGCTGTTCCTGTGCGGGGACGTGATGCTCGGGCGCGGCGTCGACCAGATCCTGGCGCATCCCGGTGATCCGGCACTGCGGGAGACGTACGTCTGCGACGCGCGGTCCTACGTCCGGCTGGCGGAGGCGGTGCACGGGCCGATCCCCGCGCCCGTCGCGCCCTCCTGGCCGTGGGGCGAGGCGCTGCGGGTGCTGGACGAGGCCGGGGTGGACACCCGGATCGTCAACCTGGAGACCGCGGTGACGCGGGCCGGCTCCTTCGCGCCGGGCAAGGAGATCCACTACCGGGCGCACCCGGACAACCTGCCCGCGCTGAGCGCCGTACGGCCCGACGTGTGCGGCCTGGCCAACAACCACGTGCTGGACTTCGGCCGTCCCGGCCTGCTGGAGACCCTGGACACGCTGGCCCGGGCCGGATTGCGGACGGCGGGCGCGGGCCGCACCGCCGAGGAGGCCCACGCGCCCGCCGCGGTGCCGCTGCCGGGCGGCGGACGGCTGCTGGTGTTCGCGCTGGGCGCGGCCTCCAGCGGTGTCCCGGCCGACTGGGCGGCCACGGCGGACCGCCCGGGTGTGGCGTACGTCCCCGAGCTGTCGCTGTGGGAGGCCGACGCGGTCGTGCAGCGGGTGCGGCGGGCCAGGCGGGCCGGCGACCTGGTGGTGGTGTCCCTGCACTGGGGCTCGAACTGGGGGTACGCCGTCCCCCGCGACCAGGTCCGCTTCGCGCACGCCCTGGTGGACGGCGGGGTCGATGTCGTGCACGGGCACTCCTCGCACCACCCCCGTCCGCTGGAGGTGTACCACGAGCGCCTGATCCTGTACGGCTGCGGCGACTTCGTGGACGACTACGAGGGCATCTCCGGCTACGAGCGGTACCGCGACGACCTGCGTCTGGCGTTCCTGGTGTCGCTGGCGGCGGACAGCGGGCGCCTGGCCGGGCTGCGGATGGTGCCGCTGCGGGCCCGGCGGATGCGGCTGGAGCCCGCGCCGGAGGAGGACCGCGCCTGGCTGCGGGCCACGCTGGACCGGATCAGCCGCGGGGTGCGTGTGGTCGCGCGGAGCGACGGGACACTGGCGCTGGCGCAGTGAGCGGTGGCTGCGGTGCACCCTGCCCGGGGCATCCGGGGTTCACGGCGGTGCGGGCGCGGAACTGTGCCGGCGGAGGCCGCCGTGTGCCCGGCCGATCCGGTTCCGGCCACGCCGCCGTGTGCGGGACGTCGGCGGGCAGACCCCGCGGCACGGTGTGCGGCGGCCGGTGCGGGTTCCATTCCTGTGGCTCCCCGTCAGCCCGCCCAGGCCAGCAGACGGTCCCGGGTCTCGGAGGCGCGCAGCTGGGCGAGCGAGGCCTTCTCCAGCTGGCGGACGCGCTCGCGGGTGAGGCCGACGTGCCGGGCGACCTGCTCCAGAGTGCGGGGCTTGCCGTCGTGCAGGCCGTAGCGCAGGCTGAGGATCATCGCCTCGCGGGGCGCGAGGGTGCCGACGGCCTCCCGGAGCTCCTCGGCGAACGCCTGGTACTCGGCGACCTCCGGCGCCTGGAGCACCTCCGTGTCGGGGATGAGGTCGCCGACCACGGTCTCGCCGGACTCGTCCACCGGGGTGTCCAGGCTGACCGCGTGCCGGCCGACCCGCCGCAGCCAGTCGACCCGGTCCTCGGCGAGGCCGCTCTCCCGGGCCACCTCCGCGGCGGTCGGCTCACGGTCCAGGGCCAGCTGGAGCTTGCGCTCCACCTTGGCGAGTTTCTGCAGCTGCTCCACGACGTGCATCGGCAGCCGTACGGTCCGGGCGTGCGCGGCCAGGCCCCGTTCGATGGCCTGGCGGATCCACCAGGTGGCGTACGTGGAGAACTTGAAGCCCTTGGTGTGGTCGAACTTCTCCACCGCCCGGATCAGGCCCAGGTTGCCCTCCTGGATGACGTCCAGCAGGGGCAGGCCGCGGTGGGCGTGCCGTTTGGCCACCGACACCACCAGGCGCAGGTTGGCCCGCACCATGTGGTCCTTGGCCGCCTGCCCGTCGCGCACGGCCTCCTCCAGCCGCCGGTGCCGCCGCGGTTCGAGGCCCGGCTCGCCGACGTCGGCCCGGCTCAGTTCCTCCCGGGCCAGCACGCCGGACTCGATGCGCTGGGCCAGCCGCACCTCCTCCTCGGCGGTGAGCAGCGGCGTCGCCGCTATCTGCGCCAGGTAATGGCCGAGCAGGTCCGGTTCCTCGTCGGGCTCGGGGATGCGGCTGCGCAGCCGCGCGGTGCGGGCGGGGGCCCGGCGGTCCTCGTGCACCCCGGCCGCGGACGGGCCTGCCGGGGGAGTCTTCGCCCGGGGAGACATCGTCGTTCCTCCGTCCCCTCCTCGTGTCCGGTGCCGTCTGCCGGAGGGGTTCCGGGTACCCGGCGCGATCCGGCCCGAACCGCATGGCCGTGCTCGCGCGGGGGTACCCCGGGCCACATGGCCGGCATGGAACTTGGCAGCACCGCGTTCGACGACCACTCGTTCATCGCGCGCCGGTACGCGTACGAGGGCGACAACATCTCCCCTCCGCTGTCCTGGAGCGGCGTACCCGACGACGCGACCGAGCTGCTGCTGCTCTGCGAGGATCCCGACGCGCCGTCCGGCACGTTCGTGCACTGGATCGTGGTCGGCATCGACCCGCGCAGTGGCGGCATGGAGGCGGGCGAGTCCCCGCCCGGCGGCACCGCACTCGTCAACGGCTACGGCGAACAGGGCTGGGGCGGCCCGCATCCTCCTCCGGGGGACGAGGCGCACCGGTACTTCTTCCGGCTCTACGCCCTGTCCGGGCCGTGCGTCCTGCCCGACGCGCCCAGCGCCGAGCAGGTGCACGAGGCGGTGGAAAAACAGCAGCTGGCCAGCGGGACGCTGGTGGGGCTGTACCAGCGCTGACCGCCTCGGTATCAGCGCGTGGCCTGGGGCACAACCAGGGGTTGTGCCCCAGGCCCCGGACGGTTGTTTGCCCGGCCGCCCCGGCGCTCGCTTTGATGTCCTCCCGGCCGACGCGAGGTCGTCCGGGAGGTGAGCGAGGGACGGGCCGGGCATGGCGGGGAGGCGGTCGCTGGGGCGGCGGTTCGGGTGGCTGTGGACGGCGTACGCGGTCAGCACGCTCGGCACCTGGCTCGCGTTCGACGCGTTCGCCCTGGTCGCGGTGGTGGTGCTGCACGCCGGGCCGGCCGAGGTGTCGCTGCTGGCCGCGGCCGGACCCGCGGCGGGCGCGGTCGTCGCGGTGCCGCTCGGGCCGTGGGTGGAGTTCCGCCGCAAACGGCCGGTGATGATCGCGGCGGACCTGATCCGGTGCGCGGCGCTGCTCAGCGTTCCCGCCGGATACGTCCTCGGCGGGCTGGGCGTGGGCCAGTTGCTGCTGGTGTCGGTCGTGGTCGCCGCGGCCGACATCACCTTCGCCGCGGCGTCCGGGGCGTGTCTGAAACAGCTTGTGCCGCGCGAGCACCTGCTGGTCGCCAACGGGCGGTTCGAGGCGACGACCTGGACCGCCAGCATGGTCGGGCCGCCGCTCGGCGGGGCCGCCGTGGGCGTGTTCGGGCCGGTGGCGACGGTGCTCGCCAACGCGGTCAGCTTCCTGCTGTCGGCCTGCGGGATCCGGGCCATGGGCGGTGCCGAGCCGCACCCCGTACGCCCCGAGGCGGCTTCCCGGCCGCGGGCCGGCGAGCTGCTGGACGGCTGGCGGTTCATCCTGGCCAGTGCGGCGCTGCGCCCGCTGTTCCTCAACGCGGTCCTGGTGAACGGCCTGATCATGGCGGTGTCGCCGGTGCTGGCCGTCCTCATGCTCGGCGACCTCGGCTTCGCGGCCTGGCAGTACGGCCTCGCCTTCGCGGTGCCCTGTGCCGGCGGTCTGCTCGGCTCCCGGCTCTCGCCCCGGCTCGTCGCGCGGTTCGGGCGGCACCGCGTGCTGCGCGTCGCCGGGACCCTCCGGGCCTGCTGGCCACTGGGGCTGGCCTTCGTCCGGCCGGGCGTGCCGGGGCTCGTGCTGGTCATGACGGTGGAGTTCGCGCTGATCCTCTGCGCGGGCGTGTTCAATCCGGTGCTGGCGACCGAGCGGCTGGAGCGCACCCCGGCGGACCGGGTCGCCCGGACGCTGTCCGCCTGGTCCGCGACGAGCAAGGCCTCGATCGCGGCCCTCACCGCCGCGTGGGGCGTGCTGGCCGCCCTGACGGGTCCGCGCAGCGCGATCGCCGTCGCCGGCCTGCTGCTGTGGGCGACCCCGCTGCTGCTTCCCCGCGGGGAGCACGCGGCGGGCCGGGACGGGGAAGCGGCTCCGCTGGCCCTGGAGGCGGACGGCGGCTGAGCGCGGCCGCCCGCGCCGGGTCGCCGGGGCCGGGCCGGGAGCCGCGCCCCCGGCACGGCCCCGGTGCTCAGCGGGCCCCGGGGACCTCCTCCGTCACGCCGTTCAGCGGCGAGGACGGGTCGCTGCCGTACGGGCGGGTGATGATCTCCAGGCCGTGGCCGTCCGGATCCAGGAAGTACACGCCGCGCCCGCCGTCGTTGCGGTTGATCCGGCCCGGGTACCTGCCGTGCGGATCGGCCTGGACGGGCACGCCCCGTTCGACCAGACGGGCCAGCGCGGCGTCGAACTCGGCCTCCGAGACGAGGAACGCGTAGTGCTGCACGGGGATGTCGCCGTCCACGGTCAGGAAGTCCAGCGTGACGCCGTTGGCGGTCGTCACCGGCAGGAAGACCCCGGACGGTTCGCCGGCCTCCAGTCCCAGGATGTCGGCGAGGAAGTGAGCGGACTTCTCCCGGTCGCGGGAGAGAACGATGGTGTGATTGAACTCGACGGACACGTCGAATGCCTCCACGGGCATCTTCGCGGCGCCTCCATGCCTCACCCGGCCGGTGACCGGCACGCGATGCCGCGTCCCGGATGGTAGACACCGTGCCCGGCGCCCGTCGAGCGGTTTTCGGCCGATGCCGCGCGGGCTCGTCGCCCGCCGGATCGCCGCCGTTCGCTTTGGGCCGCCTGTGTGTACTCGGCCCCGCCCGGGCCGACCGGCGTGCCAGGAAGGGGAGTTCATGCGATGTCGTAGGGACGCGACGGGGTCGACACGGCGGTGTAGGCCAGTCCGTCGTACTCCCGGGCGAGGGTGACGGGGGCGTGGTGGAGGCGGTAGGTCCAGCGCGGGACCACGGCGCCGAAGGTGCGGTGGAGCTGCGGCTCGCCGAGCCACTGGCGTACGGCCGCCGGTGCCTCGCCGGTGTCGCGCAGGTCCAGGAGGTGGTCGGCGGGGTGGGCGGCGGCGAGACGGGCTTCCAGGGTGCCCTCGGCGGGTGGGCCGAGCCGGTGGCCGGTGACGGGTCCGGCGGGCCGGGACCACGGGCCGGGCCAGGTCCGCCGGGCGCGGAAGGCGCCGCTGCCGAACAGCAGGGCCATCGCGTAGTAGGCGTCGCCGTACCGCTCGTGGAGGTACTGCCCCATCGGTGGTACTCCCCCGGGGGGCCGGTGCTTGGCGATATGCCCGTTGTGGGCCCACAGCACGACCCTCGCGGACGGGTCGGCGTCGAGCAGTTCCGCGACGGCGTCGGCCATGTACCGGTCGCGGACGGCGCGGACGGTCCGCAGCGGGTCCGTGTGCCGCCCGGCCCGGGTCACCAGGTCGGCGGCCCGCACCAGGATCCGGGCGTGCCGCAGCGCGTCGGCCGCCTCGGGTGCCCGCTCCTGGAGGAACTCCAGCAGCCGCTCGGCGCGGTGGCGCAGCCGCTGCCCGGGGTCGGGGTGTGCTCCGGGACGCGCGTCGCGGAGCACCCGCAGCGGTTCCAGCAGGCCGTCGGCGCGGTCGGGTGCCAGCGCGTGCAGTACGGGGGTGAGCGCCGTCAGGGAGGCACCGCAGTGCTGGGCGTCGATGCCCGCGAAACGCACCTGCCCGGCCGCGGGCCGCTGCCGGTTGTGGTCGCGCATCCACTCGGTCATCGCGAGCACCTCCTGGGTGCGCCAGGTCCAGAACCCCAGCCCGGCGACCGCCTCGGCGGCGTTTCCGGTGCCCTGGCGGACATGGGCGTCGACGGCCGGTGCGGCCGACTCGCTCGCCTCCATCGCCAGGACGCAGAAGCCGAGTTCGGTCACCACGAACTCCAGCAGGCGGTGTTTGAGCAGGAAGAACTCGCGTGTTCCGTGCGTGGCCTCGCCGAGGGCGAGGACGCGTACGCCGTCCAGGATCCGTTTCAGCGGCTGGAGGTCCGTGGCGGGGGTGCCCGCGTGCAGGCTGTCGAGCGGTACGGCGCGGCGGGCCAGCCAGCCCGTCACCGCGTCGGATGCTGTCCCGTGGTGTGCTGCCGACATGGACGACGAGGTTAGCGATCGCCGGGTCGGTGCGGCACGCGCTGCGAGGCGGGGTTGCACGGCCTTGCGGCGGCATTGCATCGTGGGCCATGCGATCAGGCCGGGCCGGGCCCGACGCCACCACGTCCGAGGGGAACAGTGACTCAAGCCGAAGGACCAGCGGTCCCCGAACCACTGCTGATCACGCAGGCCGCGACCGCCGACGGCGTCACGGTCGTCACGCTCCGGGGAGAGGTGGACTACACGTCGGGAGCGCGGCTCACCGACACCGTGGTGGCCTGCATGGAGGCCGGGCGGAACACCGTGGTCGACATGAGCGCGGTGACCTTCATCGACTCCACCGGCATCAACACGCTGGTCGCCGCCCGCCAGGCCGCCCGGAACAACTGGCTGCGCCTGGTGGTGCCGCCCGGGCCGGTACTCCGGGTGGTCCGGCTCGTCGGCCTCGACACCGTGATGGGCTGTCACGCGACGCTCGAGGAGGCGCTGAACGCCTGAACGCCGGAACAGCCGGGCGGTCCGCTCACCGGTCCGCCGGGGTGATACGACGCCCCGTCATGCGCCCGGGCCGGATCACCACCCACAACGTGCGCCCCTCCCCCGGCCACGGATCGGTATGGGCCCGCTGGTCCAGACGGCGCGCCTCGTCGGGGTCCTCGACGGCCTCGGCCGGGCCGACCACAAGAACGCTCCAGCCCTGGCTCATGGCATCGTCGATGTGGTCCACCTCGAAGGCGACCTCCGTGCCGACGGCCGCGGCGGGAGCAGCGCCGGGTGAGGTGCGGAAGACGACGGTGTCGTCGACCACGTCGTAGTTGACCGGGAGCACCGCCGGGCCCTCCGGGGTGGTCACGGAGACCCGCCCCACACCGTGCGTGGACAGCAGGGCGCGGCACTCCTCCTCACTGAGCTCCCGCAGGCGGGGGTGCAGCAGGGCGTGGCCCTGCCCGGGTGGCAGGTCCTGGTCACCGCCTTGCAGGTCGACGAGCCGGGTGCCCAGGGCGTCGGCCAGTCGCAGCAACGTCGCCATACTGGGATCCGACGGATGTTCCTCCAGGTAGGCGAGGTACTCCGGCGCCATATGGGCGCGGCGGGCCGTTTCCTCCCGGCTGAGGCCCTGTCGCCGGCGTGCGGCCGCCACGCGCCGCCCCACGTCCCCGGGGCGCGGCGCGGCGCTGCGGGGGCCGGCCTCGGGGGCGGCTGCCGGGCTCGCGCCCGCCGTCCCGCCCGCGGCCGGGTCCTCGTGGTGAAGGTGCTGGATGCGTGCGTCCGGCCCGGGGAACACGAGCGTGACCTGGCCCGTGTCCGACCAGCGCACGTCGTACGGGGGCGTGCCGTCGTCGTGGTGCAGGCCGACGATCTCGCCGTCGCGCCGGGCGGTGCCGGTGGCCGGACTTTCGACGATCAGCAGATCGCCCAGCTGAGCGTGCATGACGGTGCCGTCTCCCTCAGTGGATCCCCTCGGGGCTCGGGGGCCCGCCCTTCCAGGATCACGCCGGGCCGGATCCCGCACCACCGGGTGGCCTCGCGGCCCCGCACCGGTTCACCGGTCCCGCCCGTGGTCGGCGGCGTACGCGGCGAACACGTCCGCCGGTGTGCGGCCGGTATGGAGGAAACGCTGGTCGAGGATGGCGGCGAGGTCCTCCAGGGCGCCGGCGAGCTGCCGGCCGGCCAGTCGCACTTCCGGCCGGCCGGCGGCCTGTCCGAGCTGGGCGAGGGTGCCGGCGTAGCCGACCATGGCCGCCAGCGACGCCTGGTCCTCCCCGTCGTGGAAGTAGTACGCCTCGGCGTACTGGGTGAAGTCGATGCGGACACGTACGACGTCGGTGGCCAGACTGTCCAGCAGCACCGCCCCCGCCGTGCAGTCGATCTGCCGCGTCGTCGGGGCCGAGTCGCGCAGCAGCGCCAGCCGGACGGCCAGGACCCTCCTGCGGGTCAGCGCCGGGTAGATCTCCAGGACCCACGAGACCGTGGCCGTCAGAAGGGCGAAGCCGACCAGGGCCTCCAACGGGGAGACCAGGCGCAGCCAGCCCTCGTCGGGCGCGATGTCCCCCAGCCCGAGCGTGGCGACGGTGACCAGCCCAGGATGACGGTGGTGGCCCACATGCACACCACCGTGACCATGGCGAGCGGCCCGACGAGCCCGACCACACGCCTGCGCGCACGGAAGCGCCGGGCCAGTCGCCACAGCGCCGTCATCACGAGGCGGCTCAGGCCGCCGTGGCGGGTGGGGTGCCACAGCGTGTGGAACAGGTCCCGCAGGGTGATCATGATGAGCCCCGCGCCCACCAGCGAGACCAACCACTTCATGCGCGTCTCCCACGGCCCTGTTCCCGAAGCCGAACCCGGCTTCCGGAGCATAGGCCGACGGCTGCACCACCGCGGGGCCGAATCGCCGCACTCCCGCGCCGCGGGGCCGGGCGGTCCCTCGCTCAGGGCCCTCCGGCCCCCGCGGTGGCCGGCCGTGCGGCTCAGGCCCAGGCCGTCACGGGTATGAAGGAGCTGTCCTGCCGGAACAGGTCCGTCCCGTCCGAGGGGTCGACCCGCAGCTGGTAGTCGTAGTGGCGCAGGTAGCGGCCGGGGTAGTTGTACGACTCGAAGCGGACGGAGCCCGACGCCGAGCCGGCGCGCAGGATGAACGTGGCGTCCTTGGCGAAGGTGGAGGTGCCGTCGTTCGGGTCGAAGCGGGCGCGGAAGTCCCAGTGGCGCAGGTAGTTGCCGGCCGCGTCACGGAAGGAGTATCCGCCCGTGTCGGCCAGGCCCGCGACGACCGTGAAGGTGGCCGCCTGCTTCTGCGCGGTGGTGCTGGAGGTGCTCACCACGGGGAGGTTGAGGTACGGGGACTGTTCCTGCCAGTAGCGGGTGGGGTAGTTGACCGAGCGGAAGGAACGGGTGACGTTCTTCGCCAGGGCGGGCCCGCCGGTCACCGTCTCCTTGATCACCGTGAAGTGGCGGGCCGTGCCGGAGATGGCGGGCAGCGCGGCCGGGGCGGACCAGGTCGCGAAGGTGTCGTAGCTGTCGCTGTAGTAGTAGTTGCCGTCGCCGTAGCCGTCGAAGAAGATCCGCCAGCCGCCGTTGTCGAGCTGGACCAGGGCCGGGCCCTCGCGGTAGCTGCCCCAGCCCGCCCAGTCGCCGGTACGGCGGATGGTGTAGGGGCCGGCGAGGCTGGTGGCGGTGGCGTACTCGATGTACTTCGTCGTCTCGTTCTTGGTGAAGGCGTGGTACGTCGAGCCCAGCTTCACCAGGAACGTGTCGATGTGGTTGGCGCCGATGCCGGACAGCGCGAGGGGTGAACTCCACGCGGTGAGCGCGGAGTTGGTGGCCCTGAGCAGATACGGCGTGAAGATCCACTCGTCGTTCGCGGTGGAGCAGGAGACGATGATGTTCACGCTGCCGTCGCTGTCGACGAACCACTCGGGCGCCCACGCCCGCGAGAGGTTGGCGATCGGCACCGTGTAGTCGTACAGGAACGTCCAGTTGACGCGGTCGGAGCTGCGGGCGAAGCCGATCGTGGTGCTGGTGTTCTGCCAGGTGTGGGTCGTGTAGGTGAGGTAGTAGAAGCCGTCGGTGTGCCGGAAGATGCTCGCGTCCCGGATGCGGTTGCTCGGCGGCGTGTAGGCGGACGCCTTGAGCAGCCGGAAGTCGGTGGCGTCGTCCGCCTGGTAGACGTTGACCGTGCCGTCGTTGCTGTTCAGGAACGGCACGATCGTGTAGCGGGTGGCGGAGCCGCTCGGCGGTGCCGCGGCCAGGGCGCCGCCCAGCAGGCCGGGCGCTTCGCCCAGCAGCACCGCGGAGGCGGGCAGGACGGCCATCGCGCGCAGCAGGGTACGGCGGGACGGGGTGGCAGGGGGTGGGGTCACGGGCGGCTCTCCCTCGAGCACAAGGGCCGAAATACCGAACGTAGTTCGGAAAGTCGATCAGAAGGTAGGGGTGGGTCCAGGGCGCGTCAATGGTTTGCGCAGGCTTGATGTGAACCTGCGGGACGGCTGTGGTTCCGCTGGGGGACGGCTGTGGTTCCCCTGGAGGGGGCGGCCGTGGTTCCCCTGTCGGGACGGCTGTGGTTTCCGCCCTGCGGACGTTACCGTTCCGTGGACGAGCCGCCTTCGGAGGTGCCGCATGCCGCTCGACCGTGCCGCCGGCCTGACGGAGACCGCCCGTGCGCTGGCCGCCGGGGAGGTGACGTCCCGGGCGCTCGTCGAGCGGACGCTGCAGCGGATCGAGGCCGCGCAGGGCACGCTCAACGCCTTCCGGATCGTCCGGGCCGAGGCCGCGCTCGCCGAGGCGGAGGCCGCGGACCGCGAGCTGGCCGCCGGCGTGCGCAGGCCGCTGCTCGGGGTGCCCGTGGCCGTGAAGGACGACATGGACGTGGCGGGCGAGCCGACCGCGTTCGGCTGCTGCGGGCGACTCGGTGTGCGAGACCTCATCCCGGAAGTCCTCCAAGTCGGCTGGGGCCTGTTCAAGGGCTTCCGCACGGACGGCGAGGTGTATCTCAACGCCGAAGCCCGCGCCCGCATCTCCGCGTTCTGCCGTGTGCCGGAAGGGATCCTCGAGCGGACTCTGCCTGCCTGGGCCGCCCAGGAGCCTATCGCGCCGGACGGGACGGGTGCGGCCGGGCGGTTCTGCTTAGGGGCTGTGGTGCCGGACGCGGGAGAGGGCTGCCGGCTGTGCACGGCCGCCCGCACCGGACGGGCGAAACCCGCCCGGCTGTACCCGGAACCGCACTCCCGATTCTGCCCGCGTCACCGGCGGTGGATGCTCGGCACCCATTGGGTCGACCGAGCACCGGCGGCAGTGAGCAGATCGACGTCCCGAGATGCTCACAGCGCACCGACGGCATCTGGACCTGCTGCGCCATCGGCCGGATGCCGCCCGTGCGTTCGAGGTCGCCCATGCCGTGGTGGTCTCCTGGTGGGCGCAGCAGTGGCCCGAGGAAGAGCAGTGGCATCACCGTGTGCGCAAGCTCGCTCCGTCGGGGGCTGATCCGGACTGGTGGCGGTTGCTGGTCCGGGATGCGGTCACCTACCCGGAAACAATCGCCCTCACCTCGGTCCTCACCGACGACCGCACCAGACAGCGTCTGCTCGCTGACACCGGCGGACACCTCCCGCACACTCTCGCCTACACTCCGGGACTCATCACCGAGTTGGCGCGGGTCACGAGGAGGCCGTGGCTGGCCGGGCGGATCGCCTCGACCTCGGCTGGTCCCTTGCTCGTGTGGGTGCATCACTGCTCGCGTGCCGAGGCGGGCCCCGCCGCCGCAGACCGGTTGTGGACGCTGCACATGGCGCACCGGCCCCGGTCCATCGACCGCGAACTCACCGCCTACAAGGACGAGAACGCATCCAGCGGTACGTGGCTGTACCTGGGACTTCGGCACATCTCCGATCGGGCATTCACCACCGGCTTGGCGCACGCCCGCGCCTACGCCGCGTCGATGGCCACCTCGCCGCCCCGGTCCACACCCACTTCAACGGCTTCGCGCTGGGCCGCTGGCTGCCATGAAAATGCCAATCAGGATGCGCATATATACGTCGCCTTGACAGTCCGAGAAGCGCGCCGAATCCGGCAGGCACCTCAGCAAGTGTGCGGGAGCTGTGATGCCTGCCGGACGTTATTTTCTGAGCCTAGCGCTTCCGCTTGATCAGGAGCACAACGATGATGACACCGAAGAGAATCACCATCCCGATCGCCAGGAAAGGGCTCCAGGAAGGGCCTTGAGGCTTCTTGGCGAGGATTTCCGTAGCCGCGATGCTCAACGTGGATGTCATACCGGAGAGGCTCCTTCGGTTCTTACCCCGTCAGAAGGTGTACTTGGCGTTCATCGAGCACTTACCTGTGCTTCCCCCGGTCTCAAAACCGGCGTCTCCTTGAGTGTTGCCAGTGATGCTGGCAGGGCCCAGCCCGCAGGACCATTCTCCGGTCCATCCTCGGCTGGTATCGCCGCTGGAAGCTCCCATGTTGGCGCTTGCGCCAGGTTTGCCAACGCCGAAGGTCACGTACCAGGATTCCTTTCCGCTGGTGTCCTCCGTCTTGCCACCGCCCAAGCACAGGTAGTAGCAAACCTCCCCGCCGAAGTCGGCCGAGAATGAGATGAGCCCGCTGGGGTCGATGCGGTTGACGGGGTCGCCTTCGGCGTAGAGGTAGGGGTTCTTCTCCTGGCCGGAGGGGTCGGGCTGGCGAAGCGGCCTATGTCGGCGTCGTAGGAGCGGGCCTGGAAGTGATACAGGCCGGTGGGGTCCTGGAAGCCGCCGGCGAAGCGGTAGGGCTGGGCGACCGGTTCGGAGGACTGGGCCAGGATGCGCACTCCGCGGGGGCTGTAGGTGTAGGTGTTGACCTTGTTGCCGTCCGCGTCCGCCAGGGCGACCGCGCTGCCGATGGCGTCCGTGAGGTAGTAGTACGTCTTGCCCCCGGTCGTCATGGAGTTCAACGTGCCCCCGGGTTCGCGGTTGAAGCCCATGTCCACACCGGCAGTGGTCTTCGCCGACAGGCCGAGCGGGCCGTTGTGGAAGAAGGTGTCACCGAGCTTGATGCGCTCGCTCTGGTCGGTCGAGCCGTACTGACCGGCGTATGCCTTGCCCGCCACCGTGATCGACGTCAGCTGCGAGTGGTCGGTGTACGACTCCCCGGTGCGGGCGTAGTCCATGGTGCTGCTCAACGGGGCCGACGGCATGGCGGAGCTGTTCGCCAAGGCGCTGACCATGGGCGGCACCGGGCTGGGGCTGGCCCGTCAGCTGCTGGCGTCGATGCAGCACGGCGGGCAGGGCTCGACCGGGAGGTCGCCGCTCGACGGGCTCGTCGCACCGCCGCCCGTCCCCGCCCAGAAGGTGCCGGTGGCCGAGCAGTAACCCCTCGGGCGCGGTCACGGAGACACGCTCTAAGGTTGCCCCGTGACCGCGTTCACCGATGACACCACCCCGGGCCGGCACGGCCCCTTCGCCACCACCGAGGCCGATCCCCACACGGTGGGCCGGGTGCGCACCGAGTACTCGCCCGCCCACGACGGCGACCCCGACCCGGGGGAGATCGTCTGGACGTGGGTCCCCTTCGAGGAGAGGGACGGCCGGGGCAAGGACCGCCCGGTGCTCGTCGTCGCCCGGGAGGCCGCCGGCACCTTCCTCGCCGTGCAGTTGTCCAGCAAGCGGCACGACGGCGACCGGGAGTGGGTGCCGATCGGCAGCGGGCCGTGGGACCGCTCGGGCCGGGAGTCGTGGGTCGACGTGGACCGGGTGCTGCGGCTGCACGAGGCCGGCATGCGCCGGGAGGCCTGCGCCCTGGACCGTATGCGCTTCGACCTGGTCCGCCGGCGGCTGCGGGAGCGGTACGGCTGGAGCTGAGCGGCCCCGTGGATCACGACGGGGACGGCCGGGATCTCAGTACGTGGCCGTTCGACGCCCTGTGCGACCTCGTCCGGCAGGAGCGGGGTCAACAACTCGAGGCGGTCCGGACCGTCGCGCAGGGCCACGCCTACCGGTCGGACGATCCCGGGCAGGCCCGCGCCTGGGCCGCGCTGTCCCTGCTGGCCGACGAGCGGCTGTGTCACTGGGGCGGGCAGGAGCGCGACCGGGCCGCCCACCAGGAGTTCATGCTCCGGATGTGGGTGATCGAGCGGTTCGGCCCCGACGGCACGGACCCGGCCTGGAGCCCGGCCTCCTGGCCCACTGGGCCGAGGTACGCCGACTGCTGCCCTGACCTCAGGCGTGCGGGTGCCCTGCCCCCGGACCCGCGGATGCGGCGCCGGCCGGCGGTCGGCCGGTCTCGGGAAACGCCGCCGCGAACGCCGCACGGACCGTGCTCCCCGCTGTGCGGTCCAGGATGCCGAACACCACGTGCGCGAAGGCCGACGCGAACCGTCCGCCCGGTCCCAGCAGGGTCCGGAACGCGCCCGCGACCTGCGCCGGGTCGTTGCGGAACACACCGCAGCCCCAGGCGCCGAGCACCAGCCGCCGGTAGCCGTGCGCCGCGGCCGTCTCCAGGACGCGCTCCGCGCGCACGGCCAGGGCGCGCGGCAGGTCCGCCGCCCGGTCCGGTGCCGTCCGCAGCACGACCCCCGCGTTGGGGGCGGCGGCGGTCAGGAAGCCGGCGGTGTACGGCTCGTCCAGCAGACGTCCGCGATCGTCGCGGAAGACCGGCACGTGGGGCGAGTGGATGACACGATCCGTGTAGAACGGGTCGCGGTGGGCGCGGTGGTGGTCGTAGAACTCCGGGGCCGCCAGGAGGCAGGTGTACAGCGCGGAGGCCCGGCACAGGGCCTCCTCCTGGGCCTGGGCGCCGTTGAGGTAGCCGCCGCCGGGGTTGCGCGCCGAGGCGAAGTTCAGCACGGCGGTTCCGTCACCGAGCCGGCGGGCGGCCTCCAGGCTGCTCTCCCCCGTGACCTCGACCCGGGTGTCCAGTGCCGGCAGCGCGGGTACCCCGACCGGCCCGGGCCCGTACATCCGCGTGCCGTCCCGCGCGGCCTCGATCCGCGCCGCGACCGGCACCTCGCGCCCGTCCGGCGCGCGATACCGCCCCGCGGCCACGATCTGCTCCGTCTCCCGCGCGATGCCGCGCAGCCGCGCGCTCACGGCGCGACCCCCGTGCGCGCCGAGACCGCGCGGTGCGCGCCCTCCCCCGTCGTGCTCATGGACGCATCCTGAGTGATCCTGGTCCTGCCGGGCAACCGGGTTTTCCGTGCCATGCGAACGCAGGGCCGAGGAGCCGCGAACGCCCGGCAAAGCCCCTGGAAACCGACAACGAGCGGAGCACACGGACCCCGAACGTCCCCCGACGCCCCCTTGTGCCGCGCGGCCGGAGCGTCTTGGGTGGGACGGGTGATGCCGACCCGGGCCACCAGTCCCCGGGCCGGCGACATGGTGGCATCTCAGGAGGATCCCGACATGTCAGAACCATCGACCGCCCCGGCGGGTGGCTGTACCGAGCCGCCCACCGCCCTGTCGGAGACCGAGGCCGAGGCCCTCGTCCGGGGCATCTGCTTCAAGACCGGACCGCCCCGCCGCCTCGGAGTCGAGGTGGAATGGCTCGTCCACGAGCTGCGCACCCCGCAGCTCCCCGTGACACCCGAGCGACTCGAAGCGGCCTACGCCGCCCTGCGGACCGTGCCCCTGAGGTCGGCGCTCACCGTCGAGCCCGGCGGCCAGCTGGAGCTCAGCTCACCGCCCGCCGCCTCCCTGACGGAGTGCATCGGTACCGTCCGCGCCGACCTCGACGCCGTCCGCGCGGTCCTGCGCGAGGACGATCTGGCGCTCGCCGGCATCGGCCACGACCCCTGGCACCCGCCGCGCCGGTTCCTGCGCGAGCCGCGCTACGACGCCATGGAGGCCTGCCTCGACCGCACCGGCCCGGCCGGCCGCGCCATGATGTGCACCTCGGCCTCCGTGCAGGTGTGCCTGGACGCCGGGTACGAGGAACCCGGCCCGCTCGGCCACGTACGGCGCTGGTGGCTGGCCCACCTGCTGGGCCCGGTCCTGGTGGCCGCGTTCGCCCACTCGCCGATGGCCGAACGCCGGCCGACCGGCTGGGTCTCCACCCGCCAGTTGCGCTGGGCGCAGATCGGCGCCGGCCGGGCGGGCGGCCCCGTGCTGGACGCCGACCCGCGCGGCGCCTGGGCCCGGCACGTGCTGGACGCCCCGGTGATGTGCGTACGGCAGGACAGCGGGGCGTGGCAGGTGCCGCGGGGGCTGACCTTCCGGGAGTGGACCAGGTCGCGGGCGCCCAGGCCGCCCACCCGTGAGGACCTGGACTACCACCTGACGACCCTGTTCCCGCCGGTCAGACCGCGCGGTCATCTGGAGCTGCGCATGATCGACGCGCAGCCCGGCGACGACGGCTGGATCGTGCCGCTGGCCGTGACGACGGCCCTGTTCGACGACCCGGAGGCCGCCGAGACCGCCTACCGGGCCGTGAAACCGCTCGCCGAGCGGGCCCACGGGCACACCGCGCCGCACAACCCGCTGTGGACGGACGCGGCCCGCTACGGCCTGGCCGACCCCGAACTGCGCGAGGTCGCCGTCCTCTGTTTCACGGCCGCCCTGGCGGCGCTGCCGCGGCTCGGCGCGACCGCCGCGGTCACGGACGCCGTCTCGGCGTACCGGGACCGCTACGTCGCCCGGGGCCGCTGTCCCGCCGACGACCTGCTGGACCGGCTGCGCGGTGCGCACCGCCCCGGGAAGCCCACGCACGGGAAGGACTTCCGCCCATGACTGATCCCCTGACCGATTCCCTGACCGATCCCGCCCCCGGCTCGGACGCCGCGTCCCTGCGCGAGCGCGCGCTGGCCACGCTCGTCACCGCCCGCGCGCGCACCACCCTGCTGACCAGCTGCGTCGACGACCCCGACCTGACCGCCCAGCACTCGCCGCTGATGTCCCCCCTGGTGTGGGACCTCGCCCACATCGGCAACCAGGAGGAGCAGTGGCTGCTGCGGGCCGTCGCCGGGCAGGAGGCGATACGCCCGGAGATCGACAGCCTCTACGACGCCTTCGAGCACCCGCGTGCCGAGCGGCCGAAGCTGCCGCTGCTGCCGCCGGACGAGGCCCGGGCGTACGCGGCCGACGTCCGCACTCGGGTGCTGGACGTGCTGGAGAGCCACGCGTTCGGCGGGACGCGGCTGACCGAGGCCGGTTTCGCCTTCGGGATGATCGCCCAGCACGAGCAGCAGCACGACGAGACGATGCTGATCACCCACCAGCTCCGCAAGGGCCCGCAGGCGCTGACCGCCCCGGACCCGGAGCCGGTGCCGTTGTTCACCGGCCCGTCCGAGGTGCTGGTGCCCGGGGGCCCCTTCACCATGGGCACCTCCGACGAGCCCTGGGCGCTGGACAACGAGCGCCCCGCGCACCGGCGCGAGGTGGCCGCCTTCCACATCGACACCACTCCGGTGACGAACGCCGCGTACCAGGCGTTCATCGACGACGGCGGCTACGACGACCCGCGCTGGTGGGCGCCGCAGGGCTGGGCGCACATCCGCCGGCACGGGATCACGGCGCCCCTGTTCTGGCGCCGCGACGGCCGGCAGTGGCTGCGGCGCCGCTTCGGCGTCACCGAGGTCGTCCCGCCGGACGAGCCGGTGCTGCACGTGTGCTGGTACGAGGCCGACGCCTACGCCCGCTGGGCCGGGCGCCGGCTGCCCACGGAGGCCGAGTGGGAGAAGGCAGCGCGCTACGACCCGTCCTCCGGGCGCTCGATGCGCTACCCGTGGGGCGACGCCGACCCGGCGCCGGAGCACGCCAACCTCGGGCAGCGGCACCTGCGTCCGGCACCCGCCGGGAGCTACCCGGCCGGTGAGTCGCCGCTCGGCGTGCGCCAGCTGATCGGCGACGTGTGGGAGTGGACGGCGAGCGACTTCCTGCCGTATCCGGGCTTCCGGGCGTTCCCGTACAAGGAGTACTCGGAGGTGTTCTTCGGGCCCGAGTACAAGGTGCTGCGCGGCGGTTCGTTCGCCGTGGACCCGGTGGCCTGCCGGGGCACGTTCCGCAACTGGGACTACCCGATCCGCCGGCAGATCTTCTCCGGCTTCCGCACGGCCCGCTCGGCGGAGGCCGCCTGATGTGCCGTCACCTCGCCTACGTGGGCCCCGAGGAGCCGCTGGGCCGGCTGCTCGTGGAGCCGGCACACGGTCTGTACCGCCAGTCCTGGGCGCCCAGGCGGCAGCGGTACGGGACGGTCAACGCCGACGGCTTCGGAGTGGGCTGGTACGCCGAGGGCGACCCGCTGCCCGCCCGCTACCGGCGGGCCGGGCCGATCTGGGCGGATCTGTCCTTCGCGGACCTGGCCCGGGTCGTGCGCACCACCGCGCTGCTGGCCGCCGTACGGGACGCGACGCTGTCGGGCGCCGACGCGGAGGCCGCCGCGGCCCCGTTCGCCGCGGGGACCTGGCTGTTCAGCCACAACGGGGCGGTACCGGGCTGGCCCGGCTCACTGGCCCCGCTGGCCCGGACCCTGCCTGCGCAGGACCTGCTGTCGCTGGAGGCCCGCAACGACTCCGCGTTCGTGTGGGCCCTGGTCCTGGCCCGGCTGCGGGCCGGCGACGAGCAGGGGCAGGCCCTCGCCGACACGGTGCTGGAGGTCGCCGCGGCGGCCCCGGACGCCCGGCTGAACCTGCTCCTCACCGACGGTCACACCGTCACGGCGACCGCCTGGGGCGACACCCTCTGGCACCTGACAAGGCCCGGCGCCGGCACCGTCGTGGCCTCCGAGCCCTACGACGACGACCCGCACTGGCGGGAGGTGCCCGACCGGACCCTCCTCACGGCGAACGGCACGGAGGTGCTGCTGACGCCGCTGAAGGAACCTGCGGACCGGACACCCCCGCTCGACGACCCCGGCGACACCCTCGCACCGGGACCCGCGAAGGAGCACCACACGTGAGCCCGTTCCACCTCACCCGGATCCTCCCCGAGGACGCCACCGAGGCCGCCCTGCGCGCCGACGTCCGGCGGGGCCTGACCGCCCGTCCCAAGACGCTGCCGCCGAAGTGGTTCTACGACGCGCACGGCAGCGAGCTGTTCGAGCGGATCACCGAACTGCCCGAGTACTACCCGACGCGCGCCGAGCGGGAGATCCTCCTCGCCCGGTCCGGCGAGATCGCCGCCGCCACCGGCGCCCGCACCCTGATCGAGCTGGGCTCCGGCTCCTCCGAGAAGACCCGGCACCTGCTCGACGCGCTGAGCGGGCTGCACACCTACGTCCCGGTGGACGTCAGCGGCAGCGCCCTCAGCCAGGCCGGGCAGGCGCTCGCCGCCGAGCGGCCGGGGCTCGACGTGCACGCGCTGATCGCCGACTTCACCGCCGAGCTCACCCTGCCGCAGACGCCGGGTCCCCGGCTGGTGGCGTTCCTCGGCGGCACCATCGGCAACCTGCTGCCGCAGGAGCGCGCCGCGTTCCTGGCCTCCGTACGCGCTCTGCTGGCGCCGGGCGACGCCCTGCTGCTCGGCACCGACCTGGTGAAGGACGAGCAGGTCCTGGTGCGGGCGTACGACGACGCGGCCGGGGTGACGGCCGCGTTCAACAAGAACGTGCTGGCCGTGATCAACCGGGAGCTGGGCGCCGACTTCGAGCCGGACGCCTTCGACCACGTGGCGCTGTGGGACGCCGAGCACGAGTGGATCGAGATGCGGCTGCGTTCCCTCACCGCGCAGACCGTGAAGGTCCCGGCGCTCGATCTGGCCGTCGACTTCGCCGCGGGTGAGGAGATGCGCACCGAGGTGTCGGCGAAGTTCCGGCAGGAGGGGGTGCGGGCGGAGCTGTTCGCGGCCGGGCTGGAGCCGGCGCACTGGTGGACCGACGAACAGGGCCGTTTCGCGCTGTCGCTCAGCCTGGCACGGTGACCGACCGGTCGCGCCGCGCCCTGGCGTGGGGCACGGTGGAGTGACGCGCGCCACATGCGTCACAGGGCTTCGTCCCGCGCGTACGGGTGACACAGCCGTCACGGAGAACATCCAGGGAGCACAGCGACACCTGCAACAGGGACAACAGGGAGAGGAGCACCCGCATGTCGGACCACATCTACCGGGTCACGGAGATCGTCGGCACGTCCCCGGACGGTGTCGACCAGGCCATCCGCAACGGGATCGAGCGGGCCTCGCAGACGCTGCGGAACCTGGACTGGTTCGAGGTGACCCAGGTGCGGGGCCAGCTGGAGAACGGGCAGATCGCGCACTGGCAGGTGGGCCTGAAGGTGGGCTTCCGGCTCGAGGAGACCGAGTGACGCACACCGGGTGACGCGCGCCGGGTGTCACGTCGGTGGGGCAGCCGAGGACCGTACGCGGGTGACGTGACGGCCTGCGTCACCCGCGCCGCTCAGGTCCGTCCCTCCCGCTCCTGCGCCACCTTCAGCTCGGCGGAGGGTGTCGCCCAGCGCGCCCGGACCACGGTGAAACCGGCCCGTTCGGCGTCCGCGCACACCAGCTCGTCGTCGTCGACCAGGACCCGGATCTCCCGGGTCCTGGCGAGGCGGCGCAGGATGTGCAGCTTGGTGAACCGGGCGGGCCTTCTGTCGTCGTCCCGCCGCATGTACAGCCGCCCCTCGGGCAGCCCCTGCGCGGCGAGCCAGTGAAGCGTGTCGTGCCGGCAGCGCTCGGGACGGCCGGTCAGGTAGACCACCTCGCACTCCCGGGCGGTCTCGCGCACCAGCGCGATGCCCTCCTCGAGGGGCGGGTCCTGCGGGGCGGCCGCGAAGAAGGCGTCCCAGTCCCGCGGCCTGCGCTGCAGGAACCCCTGCCGGTGGGCGGTGTCGGCGAGGGTGTTGTCCAGATCGAAGACGGCGAGCGGAGCCTTCCTGCTGTCGGTCACAGCACCCACCCTAGAGGCTCCGTGGCGCACCGCACCGAGCCGGAAGTGACCGAGACAGCCGGACGGAAAGAAATGGCCCGGACGGTATTCGGCCAACGGCGCGGACGATTCCGCATGCCGGTTGATAGGTCAACGACCTCGCTGCCATACTCCGGCTTCCGGCCTTCTCCCCACCCGCGGACGAAGGCACCGGGGATCACCACACAGACCCCCGAGGCCGCTCCACCGTGCAGCTGAAAAGCGAGCTTTTCGCCTGCGCGTATCCCCCACAAGCCCGCATCCCCCGTGTCCGGCTTCCGCACCCACCCGGGAGCCGGACGACCGTCGACTCGCAGGAGTCGAGTGCGCGGCATGACGCAGCGAAGAAGGTGCGCTCTTGCCCGAGTTCTCACCGTGGTCCGGCCACGCCGTCGGCCGGCCCGCCCGGAATGCCGAACCGGCCCCCTCTCCCCCGATATCCGGCGATCCCGAATTCCACGCGCTGCGCCGTGCCCACCGCAGGTTCGCAGCGGGCGCGGCCGTCCTGTCCGTCGGCGGTTTCCTGCTGTACGTCCTGCTGTCGAGTTTCGCCCCGGCCCTCATGAACCAGCCGCTTCTCGGTCACCTCACGCTCGGACTGGCCCTGGGTCTCGGGCAGTTCGCCGTGCTGGGGGTCACCGCCTGGTGCCACGTCCGGCACATGCGGACCCGGGTCGATCCGCTCGCCCGGGGCCTGCGGTCGCGTCTGCACCAGCGCCGGCCGAGGGGGTCGGGCACGTGGTGACGGTGTCCGCCGGTGTCGTCGACCGGGTCAGCCTCCAGCTGACGTTCGTGCTGTTCCTGTCGGTCGTGGTCGTCACGCTGTTCATGGCGCTGCTGACGGCGCCCCAGCGTGACGAGATCGGCGAGTTCTACCTCGGCAACCGCGCCATGTCGCCGCTGCGCAACGGACTGGCGATGTGCGGCGACTACCTGTCCGCCGCGACTTTGCTGGGCAGCACCGGACTGGTCGCCCTGACCGGGTACGACGGGCTGATGTACCTGGTCGGCACCACCGTCGCCTGGATGACGGTGCTGCTGCTGATCGCCGAACCGCTGCGCCGCGCCGGGAAGTTCACCCTCGGCGACACGGTGGCCCTGCGCCTGCCCCGGCAGCAGCGGCCGGTGCGGCTGGCGCTGGCGGTGTGCATCGTGGCCATCGCCACCCTCTACCTGGTGGCCCAGCTGGTCGGCAGTGTCGCGCTGCTGACCCAGTTCACCGGCGAACCCGGCGCCACCACGCGCACCTTGTGCGTGGTGGTGATCGGCACCATCGTCATCGTGTACGCCTCCATCGGCGGCATGCCCGGCGCCACCGTCATCCAGATCATCAAGGCCGTGATGCTGGTGCTGGGCGTGACGGTCACCGCGGCCCTGGTGCTGCACCGCTTCGACTGGAGCCCCGACGCCCTGCTCGGCGCGGCGTCCGACCGCAGCGGCTTCGGCCCCCGGTTCCTGGAACCCGGGCTGCGCTACGGCGGCAGCACCGCCAGCAAGCTGGACTTCTTCAGTCTGGAACTGGCCATCGTCCTCGGGCTCGCCGCGCTGCCGCACGTGCTCATGCGGCTGCTCGCGCCGCGCAGCAGCGGGGTGCTGCGCTCGTCCGTGGTGTGGGCCATGGGCCTGGTGGGCCTGGTCTGCCTGGCCGGCGGCGTGCTCGGGCTCGGCGCCACCGCCGTCGTCGGCCGTGACACCATCGCGAGCACGGACCGCAAGGGCGACGCGGCCGTCCTGCTGCTCGCCCACGAGCTGGGCGGCGGCCTCCTGACCGCCCTGCTGTCCTGCCTGGCCTTCGTCACCCTGCTCGCCGTCGCGGCCGGCCTCACCCTCGCGGCGGCCTCCTCGCTCGCGCACGACCTGTACGCCGAGGTGATCCGCAAGGGCCGGGCGAGCGAGCGGGAGGAGCTGACGGTGGCCCGTCTGGCGGCGGGGGTCATCGGCGTCCTGGGTATGCTGCTCGCCCTGGTGTCCTGGGGCGCGAACACCGCGACGCTGGCCTTCCTCGCCTTCGCCATCGCGGCCTCCGCGATCCTGCCGACGATCGTGTACACGCTGTTCTGGCGGCGGTTCACGGCGCGGGGCGCCCTGCTGAGCCTGTACGGCGGTCTGCTCACCTCGGTACTGCTCGTGGTGTTCTCCCCCGTGGTGTCCTCCACCCCGGCCTCGCTGTACCCGGATGCCGACTTCGCCTGGTTCCCCCTGCAGAACCCGGGCATCGTCTCCATCCCGGCGGGCTTCCTGCTCGGCTGGCTCGGCAGCGTGACCCGGCCTCAGGAGGAGGACGGGGCCGAGCAGTACGCGCGGTTCGAGGTGGAGATGCTGGTGGGCGCGGAGGACTGAGCCCCCGCACACCGCACCCCCGTGCCCGGCCGTGATCCCGTACCCCGCATGCTTGCCGCATGTCTCCTGCTACGTTCACGGTCGGCGCCGCCCGCTCACACCCCTGCACGCTCGTCGTCTGCCGGGGCTGCTGCTGCGGCAACTCCCGCAAGCACCCCGGCGCGGACCACGCCGGACAGGTGGAGCGGCTGCGCGCCGCGGCGGCCGAGCACGGCTTCCGGGTCCGTACGACGGACTGTCTCGGCCCGTGCGACCAGGCGAACGTGATCGTCGTGATGCCGTCCGCCGCGGGGCGCCGGGCCGGCGGGCGGGCCACCTGGGTCGGCTTCGCGATGACGGAGGACGGTACGGAGGACCTGGTGAGCTGGGTGGCGGCGGGCGGACCGGGCATCGCCCGGCCGCCCGTCGCGCTGGAGCTGCAGTTCATCCGCGCGCCACGTGGGGCACGCGCCCGCTCCCGCCGCTGAATTGCTCATGGGAACCATTTTCATATAGCGTCCTCGGTGCCGTCCGACCGAGGAGGATCACCATGGCCGTGCCCAAGCGGAAGATGTCCCGCAGCAACACCCGTCACCGCCGCGCCCAGTGGAAGGCCGCCACGCCCACGCTGGTGCCCGTCACGATCGACGGGGTGCGCCATCTCGTCCCCCAGCACCTGGTCAAGGCGTACGAGCGCGGGCTGCTGCGCCCCGAGGGCTGAGCGCGGATGTCCGACGAGCGACTGCCCATCACCGTGCTCTCCGGGTTCCTCGGGGCGGGCAAGACCACGCTGCTCAACCATGTGCTGACCAACCGTGCGGGCCTGCGGGTGGCGGTCATCGTCAACGACATGAGCGAGGTCAACATCGACGCGGCGCTGGTGCGCGGCGGCGAGGCCGCCCTGTCGCGGACCGAGGAACGCCTGGTGGAGATGACCAACGGCTGCATCTGCTGCACCCTGCGCGACGACCTGCTTCAGGAGGTGGACCGGCTGGCCCGCGAGGGCCGCTTCGACCATCTGCTGATCGAAAGCTCGGGCATCTCCGAGCCGCTGCCGGTCGCGGCCACGTTCTCCTTCGCCCGCGACGACGGCGCCATCCTGGGTGAGGTCGCCCTGCTGGACACCATGGTCACCGTGGTGGACGCCGCGAACTTCCTGGCGGAGCTGGACAGCGGAGACGATCTCGCCGAGCGTGGGCTGGCGCCGTACGAGGACGACGAGCGCACGGTGAGCGATCTCCTGGTCGACCAGGTGGAGTTCGCCGACGTGCTGGTGCTGAACAAGCTCGACCTGGTCGACGAGGCGGCGGCGGCCCGGCTGCGGGCGGCGCTGACCCGGCTCAACCCGGTCGCCCGGATCGTGCCGGCCGTGCACGGGCGGGTGGACCCGCGCCGGGTGCTCGGCACGCGCCTGTTCGACCTGGAGCGCGCCCAGCAGGCCCCCGGCTGGGTGCGGGAGCTCAACGGCGACCACGTGCCGGAGACCGAGGAGTACGGCATCTCCTCCACCGTCTTCCGCTCCGCACTGCCCTTCCACCCGGGCCGGTTGTGGAGCTTCGTGACCGAGGACCTGGACAGCGGGTCGTACGGGCGGATCCTGCGGTCCAAGGGCTTCTTCGTCCTGGCGAGCCGCCCGCACGTGACGGGGCTGTGGTCGCAGGCCGGGTCCGTCGCCCGGTTCGAGCCCTCCGCCGCCCGGGACCGTACCGCGGACGACGCCCAGGAGCTGGTGTTCATCGGCACCGGCCTCGACCGGGACGCCCTGCACACCGCGCTGACCGGCTGCCTGCTGCGGCCCGGTGAGAGCGTCCCGGCCGCCGACCCGTTCCCCGCCTGGGACACCCACGGCGCCGAGGACACCTGCGCGCACGAGCACACCGCGCAGCCGGCCCCGCACGCGCCCTGACGGCGGGGCGGAATCTCGCGGGCTCCCCGGTGTTGAACCCTGTATGAGCTCCGTGATCGCCGCGACCAGGTTCTCCGTCCTCGACCGCTCCCGCACCCGCGCGGGCCGCCCGCACGCCGAGGCCCTGCGCGACACCGTACGGCTCGCCCAGGAGCTGGAAGCGCTCGGTTACCACCGGTTCTGGGTCTCCGAGCACCACGGGGTGCCCGGGGTCGCGGGCTCGGCGCCGACCGTGCTGGCCGCCGCGGTGGCCGCCGCGACCCGGACCATCCGGGTCGGCACGGGCGGCGTGATGCTGCCCAACCACCAGCCGCTGGTGGTCGCCGAGCAGTTCGGGGTGCTGGAGTCGCTCTTCCCCGGGCGGATCGACATGGGGCTGGGCCGGTCGGTCGGCTTCACCGACGGGGTGCGCAGGGCGCTCGGGCGGGACAAGGGCGACGCGGAGGACTTCGCCGCGCAGCTGCGCGAACTGCTGGACTGGTTCGCGGGCACCTCGCCCACGGGCGTGCACGCGCGGCCCGCCGAGGGACTGACCGTGCCGCCGTTCGTGCTGGCCATGGGCGAGGGCGCGGCCATAGCGGCCCGGGCGGGCCTGCCGATGGTCATCGGCGACCTGCGCAACCGGGAGCGGATGCTGCGCGGCATCGACCGGTACCGCGCGGAGTTCCGGCCCTCCGCCTGGGCGGCCGAGCCGTACGTCGTGATCTCCGGGACGATCGCCGTGGCCGGCACCCCCGAACAGGCCCGGCGGCTGCTGGTCCCGGAAGCCTGGTCGATGGCGTACTCCCGCACCCACGGCACCTTCCCGCCGCTGGAGCCGGCCGAGCGTGTCGAGGCGCGCACGATGACGGCCAAGGAGCGCGACCTCTACGCGTCCGGGCTGACCGGGCACATCGCCGGTACGGAGGAACAGGTCGCGCACGAACTGGAGACGGTGCTGAAGGAGACGGGCGCGCAGGAGGTCCTGGTCACCACCAGCACGTACGACCGCGCGGCCCTGCTGGACTCCTACCGGCGGCTGGCGCGGATCGTGACGGGTCGACGGCCCTAGGGCGTGCCCCTTCGACGGGTTGGTCAGTTGCACAGCAGTCGGAGTGCCGAGACGTGCAATCCGGCCCGGGACCAATGCGGGGTGACCGTGAGCCGGCCGAGCACTGTCAGTTGAGGAATCCGCGGGCGTCGACCGGCCACCGCTGCAGCGACGTGCCCGTGCTGTCGGTGACGATCAGTTCCTCGAAATTGATGACGACCGGGCATACGTGGTTCGGTACCACTGGTACCACTGTGCCGACCTTGGGGCGGAACTCGCCGGCCGGCAGCGGGAGGAATCCGTGGTATTCGTTGAGCTTGGCCAGGACCGCCGTTGTGCCGGCCACGCCGCCGTAGCCGAGCTCGGGGCTGCCTTCACGACTGAGGGCTTTGGTTCCCACATCGAGGATGACCTGGTCGGGGACCCAGTCGCTGACCACGGTGCCAGCGACGAAGAGCGCGATCTGGTCGTTCGTGCAGGCGCCCAGCCGGGTGTTGTTCAGATCGCCGAAGACGTACTCGCCGGGACGGATTTCGGTGATCACGCTGCTGGTGGAGAATTCGACAGTGGGGGTGGAGCCGGCGCTGACCACCTGCGCGGTGACCCCGACGCCCTCCATGCTGCGTACTGCGGTGGTCAGCGCGGCCTCCTGGTCCCGCGCGGCGCGCTCGCGAGCGTCTCGGCCGGCGCTGCCGTGACCTGGATAGGTGAAGACGCCCACCGGCACCAGGCCGCGCTTGCGGGCGGCGAGCGCGAGGTCGCCCCCGAGCTCGGGCGGCGCCCCGGAACGACGGGCGCCACAGTCGACCTCGACCACGACCTCCAGCCGGTCGGGTTCGTCACCCATCGCGTCGGCGAGGGCCTCGATCGCCGCGACGTTGTCGACGCCGACCCGCAGCCGCGTGGACTCGGCGAGCCGGCGGATCCGGGTCCCCTTCGTTCCCGCGGGCCAGATCGGATAGGCGAGGAAGATGTCGTCGAACCCGGCTGCGGCGAAGACCTCGGCCTCACCGATATTGCCCGCGGTGATTCCGACCGCCCCGGCCCCGAGCTGGCGCCGCCCGATCTCCACACACTTGTGCGTCTTGACGTGTGGCCTGACGTCGAGGTTGTGCTGGGTGGCGAAGCCCTGCATGCGGTCGATGTTGTCCTGCATGACATCGACCAGCACGATCGGCGCGGGAGTGTCGATTCGCTCGACCAGAGCGTCGAGCGCTCGTTGGAGCCGGTTCACGCTGCCCTCCTTGTGGTTCTGTCCGAGGATGATCGAGGGGCGCGGGTAACGACTCCCCCCGGGCTGCCGAATGGCGCGCGGCCCGCGACATCGCGCTGCGGACACCGCCGTCGGCGCCCGCGCTGCAGCGGGCAGACCATCTGAATCCCGAACCGGGCTGGCGAGCGGCAGCCCGGCGACGCCCGATTGTCGTTTGTCGACGATATGAGCGCCTATTGAGGACTGTCAATAGCAATTCAGCTCGAGCCGCTGTGAACTCAGGGTGCGGCTCGATCCGTCTCCGTCTTGAGGGCGATTCCTGACGCTGCCTCGAGCGGCGAAGTCCGCACCGCGGCAACGTTCAGCAGCGAGTCTGTCTCCAGCGCGGGGCGTGACACACGAGGCCGCCCCGCTGGGTGCCGTGCGTCCGAGCTTGCGCTCTCGGCCTGCATGGACGCCGTCCCGGATCACTGGCGCGGCGCCCGGCATCAGTCGCCGGTGTCAGGACATCGACTTCAATCGGCTGCCCGCAAGAACTCTGCCCGTGGTCGCCCACTCGACTATTCGCCCGGAAGTCCTCACCCGAGATCCAGTACAAGATCCCGCCCGGCAGCGGGGCTTGATGCTGACGCTTCGCGCCTGCCGGCAGGGGCTGACGCATGCCGGGGCGTGCCTATCCCTTAATCTCCCGCCGGGGCGCTCAGCGCCACTTGGAAGTGGGCGGCCAGTTCCTGGCGGAAGGCGTCGGGGTCGCCTTCCAGGGCAACCGCAGCCAACCTCTCGTGCTCGACGACCAATTGCTGGGGGTCGTCGCTGTAAGTGCGATGGTCGACGCTGAGGTAGAGGCGCAGCTTGGTCTCCCAGCCATTCCACAGACTCTGCAGGATGCCGTGCCCCGAGAGGTCGTAGAACAGCCTGTGGAAGCGAAGGTGCGCATCGATGCTGGCCGGGATGTCGTCCTCCTCCATTGCCCGGCGGAGATCCTCGACGGTCTGCAGCAACCGCGGCCGCTCAGGACCGCGCAGCGCTTCAGCTGAGAGCTCGGCAGCGAACGGCTCGACACGCAGCCGAACCGAGTCGATCTCGGCGACCTCACGAGCACTCACCTCTACGACGAACGCCCCACGGAAGGGGATCTTGACGACGAGCCCCTCCTCCTCAAGCTTGGTCAGCGCCTCGCGCAGCGGGGACCGACTGATCCCGAGATCCGCGGCGATGTGAGCCTCGCGCAGTTGCCCACCAGGAGGTACGGTCCCGTCGAGGATGGCAGCACGCAGTGTGCGGTAGACGCCGTCCGGCGTCGTCATCCGCTGCTCCTGCCACTCGAACTTGTGATCCACTCCGTCGTCCTCCCTTGGCCGTTGTCGACCAGTCGTTTGTCGACTATACCTCCCTTGATCTTGCATCGACAATCAACTTGACTCTCCGCGACGGACCTCCCCGAGCACGGCATCATTGACAGCCGACCCCTACATAGTCGACAATCGACAGCGTTGGTCGACAATCGACCAGCGCGGCGGCTCAGGCTGCTCCGCTGAACGCGCTAGGAGGAACCGTGGGATTCGATGTCAAGCCCAAGTTCGTGACGTTCGACATGAACGGAACACTGATCAAGTTCAGCATCAACGACGCGATGCGTGAGGTCCTGGGCGACCGGCTGCCGGCCGAGGTCGCCGATGAGTACCTGCGGATCTGCAAGGCGTACCGGATCGACGAGTGCACGGGCGCGTACCAGCCGTTCCACCAGGTCGTCGCTCGTTCCATGGAGCGCGCCTCGCGCAGGGTCGGCCTCGAGTACCGCGAGGACGACGCGCGGGCGGTGTACGAGCGCATTCCCACCTGGGGCCCGTACCCCGGTGTCACCGAGGCGCTGAACCGTCTGGCCGAGGCAGTCCCGCTGGTCATCATCACCAACAGTGACACCGCACATGCCGTGCGCCTCGCTGAGAACCTCAAGGCCCCGTTCGAGGTCGTCATCAGCGCCGAGGAGATGGGCGTCTACAAGCCGCGACTCCAGGCGTTCGAGTACACGTTCGACAAGCTCGGCGTGACGCCCGACGAGATCGTGCACGTCTCCGCGAGCCCGATGTACGACCTGCGATCCGCGGCCAACCTGGGGATCAAGAACAAGGTGTACGTCGACCGCGGCTTCGAGCACGACGAGCACTGGCTCGGGTACGAGCGCATCACCGACATCGCCGACCTCCCCGTCCTCTTCGGCCTCCCGCGCCCCTGACGCCTGAGCGGAGAACTGAGAAAAATGATCCGACGCAAGGCGGTGGGGCCATGAGTCTGCCACTACCTCAGACCGTCAAGGGCGACTCGGCTTCGGAGAGGCTCCGAACCCTCGGACTGGAGCTTCCCGCCCTGGCCAATAACGCGTACTACGTGGACCACCGGGCGGTGGGCTCCACCATCCACATCTCGGGCCAGCTGCCTTTCAAGGACGGTGAGCTGCTGGGTCAGGGCGTTGTCGGCCGGGACGTGGAGCTGGAGACCGCGAAGGACCTCGCGCGCCACGCCGCGCTCAACTGCCTCGCCGCCGCTGTGCAGGCGGTGGGTGATCTGGACCGGGTCCGGATCGTGCAGATGCTGGTCTTCGTGGCCAGCACGCCGGACTTCGGTCTGCAGTCGCAGGTCGCCAACGCGGCCAGCCAACTGCTCATCGAGGTGCTGGGCGAGAACGGACGGCACGCCCGGACCGCTATCGGTGTCGCCGGGCTACCGCTCAACACTCCTGTGGAGATCCAAATGATCTGCACTGCGGTGTAGCGGCGAACCAATCACGACGAGCACGGCTGTGAACCGGCTCCCCCAGGTGGCTTCGCCACCGAGCGCGCGGCCTGGGTGTCAAGCTGACGCGTCAAGACGCACCCCTGCGCCGAGGTCGGTCGGCGCCAGGTCAAGGCGGGCGGCCGGCCGAGGTGACCCGTGTGTGGATCGGCGTCGAGAGCGTCGCGGTCATCGGCGCCCTCGCCGATGGGGACAACGCCGGTCGACTGAAGGCCGTGATCGAGGTCGACGTGGGAGTCTGTCGTTCCGAGGCACCTCCTGACGCGGTCACCGGCGACCTCGCGCTCGCCACCCGCAGGCGCGGTCATGCCCCGGTGGGGTCTTCGCCCACGCCGGGGCACCGCAGCTCCCCGCACCTGATGCCCGCCTGGTGCGGCGCCGGATCAGGACGCCGCGCTCGCCGTCACGGTGCACAGCCCAAGTGACCGCAAGGAGATCGCGACGCCGTCGCCCCTCACCGGGACGACCCTCCCTGTCGACGTGGCTGCACCGCCTCACAGCACCGGTCCACGCGGTTGCCCGACATAGAAGAAGGACACAGATGAACGCCCTTGCGACACACCCCCGGAACGGAGAGCTCGGCTTCTGGATGGCAGGACTGACCGACACGAGGCCGTCATTCCCCCGCTTCGCCGGCCAGGACCGCGTCGACGTGGCCATTGTCGGCGGCGGCTACACCGGCCTGTGGGCTGCGTACTTCGCCAAGAAGCTCGAACCGTCGCTCTCGGTCGCCGTCTTCGAGGCCGAACAGGTGGGCTACGGCGCATCAGGACGCAACGGTGGCTGGCTCTCGGCGATGCCGCCGGGAAACCGTGCCACTTTCGCCCGCGCCGGGGGAGGACTGGAGGCGAGCCGGGCACTGCAGCAGGAATTCGTCGCCGGTGTCGACTCCGTCCTGGACATCCTGCAGGCCGAGGGCATCGACGCCGATCAGCACAAGGGGGGCGCGCTCGTCGCCGCCCACACTCAGGCGGGCCTGGGCCGGCTTGTCGCCAGGCGTGATGCCGACCTGAAGTACGGGCTGGGCGACGACGAGGTCCACATGCTCGACGGGGACGAGTTCCGCAGCCGGATCAACATCTCCACCGTCCACGGCGGGCTCTTCTACAAGCACTGCGCGCGCCTCCACCCCGCGAAGCTCGTCTACGGCCTCGCCGACACCCTGACCTCCATGGGGGTGAGGATCTTCGAGGGCAGCCGAGTGGAGAGTGTCGCGAGCAGGACCCTCACCTTGGCCGGCGGACGTGTCACCGCGGCCAGGACGTTCATCTGCACCGAGGGCTATTCGGGGCAGCTGCTCGGCCGCCGGACCGTGATCCCGGTCAATTCCTCGTTGATCGTGACCAAGCCCCTGCCGGAGGAGGCATGGCAGCAGATCGGCTGGGACGGGCTGCAGTGCCTCAGCGACTCCGCGCACACGTTCATCTACGCCCAGCGGACATCGGACGGCCGTATCGCCATGGGGGGCCGCGGTGTCCCCTACCGCTTCGGGTCCGGCACAGGCGGAGCCGGTGCGACCGCCCAGTCCACCATCGAGCTGATCTCGCACAAGCTCAGTTCCTTCTTCCCCGGGATCGCATTCGAGGTGGACCACGCCTGGTCGGGAGTCCTGGGCGTCACGCGGGACTGGAACGGCGGCGTGCACTGGGACCCGGCATCCGGGGTCGGATCGTCCACCGGCTACGCGGGACACGGCGTGACGTCGGCCTATGTCGGCGGCAGGACTCTCGTGGAGCTCGCCTTCGAGAAGGAAACCGAACGGACCACCCTTCCCTGGGTCGGCTACCGGGCACGGAAGTGGGAACCGGAGCCCATCCGCTGGCTGGGCGTGCACGCCATGTACCGGCTCTTCGGCATCGCCGACCAGTGGGAAGAGCGCAGGGGTTCCAGCAAGACCTCACTTCTGGCCAGATTCGGCAGCAGACTCGCCGGGCTTCACGAGTAAACGAAAGGGAACTGCCCTCATGGACGCACAACTTGCAGTCATCGGCCTGGGCAGCATCGGAAGCATGGCCCTGTGGCAGGCTTCCCGACTGTCCGGCTCGGTAGTGGGCTTCGAAGCCGCCACTCCCGCCCACGGCCGCAGTGCCGTGGGCGGGGACACCCGCCTGTTCCGCATGGTCTACTTCGGGAAGCCCGACTACTACCCCCTCCTGGAACGCTCCCGCAGCCTCTGGGCCGAGCTCGAAGCCGAAACCGGGCAGGACATCCTCATACCCACCGGGGGGCTGTCCATCGGGACGGCGAACGGCCGCTACATCAACAGCCTCCTCGAGACAACGCGCCTCACCGGAGCCGAGTACTGCGTCCTCAGCCGGGAGGAGTTGGCGGAACGCTACCCCCAGCACAACCTCCGCCCCGACGACTGCGCCGTCTACGACCCCCGCGCCGGCGTTCTGCGCACCGACCGCGCCGTCAGCGCCGCCGTCGCGGCGGCCCAGGCGAACGGCGCCACCGTCCTTCAGAACACACCCGTGGACAGCATCACCGAAACCGACCACGGCGTGGTCGTCACCTCGGGCGACAGGACCTGGACGTTCGAGAAGGTCATCGTCGCCTCGGGCGGCTGGTCCCGAAGGCTCATGCCCGACCACCTCAAGGCCGTCACGGAAACCCATCGGATCGTCCTGACCTGGTTCCTCGCCCAGGACGGCAGGCAGTTCTCGCCGGAGAACTTCCCCGTCTTCAGCCGGCTGTACGACGATCGCTCCCTGTACGGCGCGCCCGCCGTCGACGGCGTGACGGTCAAGGCCTCGGTGGACGGACCTCTGGACGGGCGCGGAAGGGCAACCCCCGACCCGGACTCCATGCCCCGGGATCTCACCAGGGAAGAAGTCGAGAAGGTCACCGAGACCGTCACCGAATTCTTTCCCGGCCTGACCCCCACCATCGTGCGCTCCGACGCCTTCCCCGACCTTTTCACCGAGGACGGTCATCCCCTCCTCGGCTGGCTGGACGAGAACAGCAGGGTCTACTGCGCCACCGGGTTCTCCGGAAAGGGCTTCAAGATGGCCACCGGCTATGGGCAGATCGCCGCACACGAGGCGCTCGGCAAGCAGACCATCGACGGACTGGACTTCGTGCGTCCGGACCGGTTCAAGACCCGGTAGCCACCCACTCGCTGGGAAGGCCCGCCCCTCCCCAAGCTGCGCCCCCGCCCGGGTGTGCGTGGCGCACCACACCATGCGGGGCGCCGAGATGGTCGACAAACGACTATCTGGCGGCTATCTTGAGCCACCAAGCGGCAGCGAGAACGGCCCTAGATGGTCGACATACGACAATCTGCCGGTTACTTTGAGCCACTACGGGGCAGTCCGTCCACCCTGTTCCTCCCCGGCTTTCGACGCGGACACAGGCGTTCCTCGCCGCTCGTGACCGAGCCCGCGATCCTGCCGACCTCCCCCTGAAGGAGTGCCTGACATGAGACTCAAGAACGTCGCGGCCTTGGTGACCGGCGCCAGCAGCGGCATCGGGCAGGCGGTGAGTTCTCACTTCCGCCGCGAGGGCGCACGGCTGCTGCTCACCGGCCGCAAGGAGCAACTCGACACCGCCCAGCCCGACGACCTGTACGTCCCTGGAGACCTCAATGACGAGGCGTTCGTCGAGCACCTGGCCAAGCAGGCCGCCGAGTCCCTCGGCACCGTCGACGTCGTCGTCCTCAACCACGGTCTCCAGGCCAGCAGCCCGCTCACCGATATGCCCTACGACGACGCGAAGGACGTGCTCGACAGCAACCTGCTCAGCGCGTTCCTGGTGATGAAGCACTTCGCGCCGTTGATGCCCTCCGAAGGAGGCTCGTTCGTCTGTGTCAGTTCACGGCTCGGCATGGTCGGCAAGCCCGGGGAAGTCCTGTATTCCGCCGCCAAGGGAGGCCTCATCATGCTGGCCAAGGGGGCGGCGATCGAATGGGCCCCGCGCAACATCCGCGTCAACGTCGTCGCTCCAGGACTGACGGCCACCCCGATCATCGAAGCGGCGTTCCAGCGCAGCGCCGACCCCGAGGCCTACCGCCGCGAGCGCGAGACCCAGATCCCGCTCCAGCGCCTCGCCACCCCCGAAGAGATCGCCGACGCGGTCCTCTTCTTCGCGTCAGCGGAGTCGTCGTACGTCACCGGGGCGGTCCTCCCCGTCGACGGCGGATACACCGCCTTCTGAACACCCCCGCCTTCGCCGTACGTGAAGGTCGCGAACCGCAGGCCCGGTCGACGTGGTGAGCGAATGCCCTTCGGCACCCACGCGCAACGCCCAGTCCGACAAGTTCCGGTTCGCCCCAGCCACTTCCCCACAGTCACCCATCCGGGATCTGAGCCGGCCCAGCACTCTCCCCTTTTGTAAGGAGCAAACCCATGCGCATCACAAGAACCCTGAGCGTCCCCGTCATCACGACCGCCCTGGCCCTCGCGCTCGCCGCATGCGGATCGAGCGGCACTACGCAGGACGCAAAGCCGAAGAGCACGGCCCAGGGCGGGGGTTCCGGTGCGTCGGCCGAGCACACCGACGACATCTCGGTCGGTGTGAAGCCGGATGCGAAGGCGGTGAAGCTGCTGCCCGCGGCGGTGAAGGCCAAGGGCACGATCTCGGTGGCCATGGACCTGACCAGCCCGCCCACCACGTTCATGGCCTCGGACAACAAGACCCCGATCGGGTTCAACCCGGACATGTCCCGGCTGATCGCGGCGAAGCTCGGCCTGAAGCTGCAGATCAACAACGTCAAGTTCGACACCATCATCACCGGCCTGCAGGCCAACCGGTACGACTTCACCGCCTCCACCATGGGCGCCACGAAGGACCGGCTGAAGGTGCTCGACATGATCGACTACTTCAAGGCCGGGACCGGCGTGTCCGTCCCCTACGGCAATCCGCAGAAACTGGGCACCCACACGCTGTGCGGGCACCGCGTCGGTGTCATCTCCGGCAGCACCGCGGAGCTGCAGTGGCTGCCCCAGCTGTCCAAGCAGGACTGTACGAGCAAGGGCAAGCCGGCTATCAAGGCGGTGACCCTGCCCAACGTGAACGACGCTCTGACCCAGCTGGTGTCCAAGCGGATCGACGCGGTGATGTACGACTTCACCGGTCTTCAGTGGGCGGCCACGCAGCAGCCCAAGACGTTCGAGGTCCTCAAGCCCCTGGTGGCCACCAAGACCGTGGCCGTGGCGCTGAAGAAGGACTCTGCGCTGACTCCCGCGGTCAAGGCCGCCATCCAGTCGATCATCGACAGCCCCAAGTACGCCCAGGCGCTGGGCCGCTGGGGTTTCCAGGACCTCGGGATCAAGACCGCGGCCATGGCCGTCCCCCAGGACTGACAGGTCGACCGACATGATCGACACGACGATCAGGAGCCGACCGGTGTCCCCACTGGCGGCCGAGGAAAAGAAGCGGATCACACCGAAACGTCCGCGCGACTATGTCGCCTGGGTGGCCGCGATCGCGATCGTCGCCGGTCTGGTGTGGACCGCGGTGACGAACGAGAACTATCGCTG